>JAOZUJ010000001.1 GCA_029938745.1 Candidatus Moraniibacteriota bacterium | reverse complement strand
AATTACATAATTAATTATGTAATTCTTTTATTTCAAATAAATACTCCGTCCCCACCTTGATCGCAGGCAATGAAGTGCTCGAAAAACAAATATGGTGGAAAAAGAATTTTCCACCGATTTGCAAAGAGGTGTGCCGAGGAGTTATACTATATAGCAAGAAGTTTGTGGGTGTAATAAAAAATCAACATAGATGGGTAAAGAGTTAATTCATTAAATATGATTATGATTTCTAATACAGCAATAGACAATTTAAAACAAAAGTCTCGTGTGGGTGTTTTTGTCGCAAATACTGTGTTAGCTATTATTGTTTTTGTTGTAGCCACTGGAACTCTTTCTCCATTTGGTACAGAACAAGGTTTATGGCTGTTGGCAGCAGTAACATATTGGTTGTTTACTCTAGTCACAACTCCTTTCTTTACTCCGCCAAAAGATGCCCTCGCAAATGCAATTGCAACTATCCTTATACTAGCTCCCGTCAGCTTGGTATCTGTCAAACATTTTACAATAGTTCTCTCAATATTGTATTGGGTTGCTATCGGCATATCTTTAGTCGTTGTAATACTATCCCTAGTTGCTATTTTTAAAAGAAGTGACGGACAACAATCGCCAGTTGGCATAATTACATACCAACTAAGTAATAAACTTGGAAGAGGGGAGATACTCTTTACAATGGTTGTTTTAATAAGCTCGCTTGGGTTCTATCAAGATAAAATTGATACAGCTCTTTTGATAATGGGCTTTTGGTTATTTATGGTTGTTATTAAACCAGTTGAACTTACTTTGCAAATATATAAATTATTCAGTACAGCGTTAATTATAGAGGAAAAAGATGTGGTGGGTTCAATATTACGTGTTGATGACCCAAATATAGTAAAGGTTAATCTAATTGATACAGAGACATCATGGGAACATGGAAAAGTGTATGTATCTCAATTATCTAATAACAAAATAGTTCACATACTGCCATTGTTTACGCAAGTTCAGAATGAGGGAGTAGTAGGAACAGGGTTGTTGTGTGAATATAGTGATGAAAATAATAAAGAAATACTCTTTGGTAATGTTTATGCGAGCATGAACTCCGAGTTATCCAAAGAGCTGGTCAAAACTTTGAGTGGCGAAGATAAAACAAAAGAAATCGCGGGTTTGGTTGTTGAAAACTCTTCTATAGGAAATATAAGATTTCAGGTTGTAAGAGGGCTTAACCTTGAAGAGGGTATGGTTGTTTTCTGTAAAGTTCAAGGTAAAAAAGTTTACTATCAAATACTAGATGCAAAAACAGATGAAGAGAATTTTCAAACCAGTCCTTATGGAATGCACATTGTTTCTACTTCACAGTTAGGCTCTTTTGATGAGGAGCACGGATTTCAAAAGTTTGCATGGTTACCAGAAATGAATCAGCCTGTGTTTTTGGTCGATAAAGATGATGTTCTTGAACAAAAAATGGAAAAAGGCAACTTCACTGTAGGCAAAATACCATCAACTAGTTTTGAAGTTCCTATAGATTTAAATAACCTTGTTGAGTACCACGCCGCAATATTAGGTGTAACTGGTACTGGTAAAACTGAACTTGTATTAGATGTTATAAAAAATGCTCTCAGTGAAGAAGTTAAGGTTTTTTGTGTCGATTTTACTGGGGAATATGCACCAAGATTAGCAGATTCAAAACCACAACCACTCAGGTTGTCTGAAGAAAAAATTGAAGAACTGGAGGAGGTACTCCAGGCTGTCGCTGTTGGAGAGTATGGTGCTAAAAAAGAACGAGCCACATTACAAGAGTTTCTTAAAACTATTGAATCAGACGTTGAAAAACAAGTTGATGATTTCTTAATGAGTGAAGAAAACAATCTTGGTATTTTTGAATTGTCAGAAATAACAAACACACGAGCAACATTAAGAATCACCGAGATGTATTTATCATCGATAATGAGGTGGGCCCGTGAGAATCGAAAAGCAAGGAGGATAATGATTGTTCTTGAGGAAGCCCACACAATCATACCTGAAGTCTACAGTGCTGGGTTTGATGCTGATACACAGTGGGTTGTTGGTCGAATTGGTCAAATTGCACTACAGGGTCGAAAGTATGGTGTTGGATTACTTATTGTGTCTCAACGCACAGCCTTGGTAAGTAAGACAATATTGTCTCAATGTAATACATATTTCACTTATGGGCTCGTAGATAAAACAAGCCTTGATTATTTAGGTGGTGTGTATAGTCCAGAACATGTTAAAGCTATTCCTAACCTAAGAACTAGAGAGTTTCTTGCTTCTGGCAAAGCAATTAAAAGTGAACGACCTTTGTTGGTTAGAGTAGATTTTGATCAAGCAAAGCTAGATGCAAGTAAGGCTTTAGATACTACTTATGAGGAGATTAGGAATAGTCGTAAAGATAATAAGAAAGAGGACATGCCAGAAGATTTCTAATTTAAGAAGCAACGCTTACTCGCGCATTGGAGGGGTAAGCATAATATGATTTGTTTGTGTGTTTAGTACAATCTGTTTTTTCCGTAAGATGCGCAGCAAGCTTTAATTGAAGTTGATGAGCGAGTTACAAGAACACCGAGTAGATAATGTGAACGAAAAAGAATTAATATTTAAATTATTATTGACACTATAAAGTCTGTGAAGAGAAAAATTAAGTGAACTTTGTAGCTAAACGGAAGTTATAGTAAAAAAGTTCTAACATCGTCCCAACCTCCCCGCCGTCGCTCGCCGAAGCGAGCTATGGCGGACGCAGTCCGCTATAGCTTGCGAAGGAGAGATGTGAAATTTACACAGTCAAAAGCGAAGCTCAATATCACTGACAAAAAATCGCATAATTAATCACGTGATTTTTTGTATTCCACAGAGATATTTTTTGTGATAGTATAAATATATAAATAATAAAATATAAAGTATGAAACTTTTTGTTGTTATTGGATTTTTGTTAATTGCAGGTATTGCAATTTTTGGATATGTGAAGAAAACAGAGGCTCCTGAGCAGTATCAAGGTGGTAATAAAATTTTTATACAATCTACTGATGTTCCTGCGCAATACAAGACTGACAATGAGAATCTTAATCGATCTATACTTTTATTATATAAAGCTATGGAGTTAACTGATTACGAAGATTTAGAACCAGAATTAAAAAAAGAAATAAATGAGGAATTTTTTGCAAGTAGTGAAGAGGGTGTTGCATTAGGAAAGCGTGTTAGTGATGAATATTTGAATTATATACATCCCGAAATACAAAATATGTTTAAAAATAAATTAGTCAAGGGTTTCGAAATATATGCGAGTGGACGTGAGATGATTGAGATAGGTGATGCTGATAATAGCACAGGTTATATTGTAGGGGGTACGCAAAAGCAAATTGATGGACAACAGCTCATTGCTGAGTGGTCACTGTGGTTTAATGAAAATAGTGCAGAAATTAATCAATAAAATAGTATAACAAAATTACATTATTAGCATTATTTTGTTGTCTTGTGGTATAATAATAAAGTATTAAAACACAAAAATAAAAATATGGATGAAAATGAGGCAATTTTAGAACCAGAAAAATTACTTACAGTTTGTGACATTAAAAAAGATGATGATGTTGCTGATTTTGGGTGTGGACCTGGTATTTTTTCAATTCCGATTGCGCGTATGACGGAGGGAACTGTGTACTGTTTTGATGTGTTGGAGTCGGCACTTGAGGCGGTAAATAGCAGAGCACAAACAGGTGGCTTAAATAATATTGTGACGCGTCGGGTAAATCTTGAAAAAATAGGCGGGTCCGGTTTGGATGATGGTGCTATGGAGCATGTAATTATGCGTAAGATCCTTTTACAAAATAATGATAAAGAAGTCCTCTTTAGCGAGGCATGTCGTGTTTTAACTGGTAATGGCAAATTACTTGTGGTTGGATGGGATAAAGAAGTGATTGCAGGATTTGGAACAAGTGAGAGATTAGATAAAGAAAGTGTGCAAGAATTTGCAACAAAGGGTGGTTTTATGGGAGCACAAGAAATTGATGCTGGGGAGTATCATTATGCTTTTATTTTTACAAAATAATTTAATGAAAATATGTATATGAAAAATTTTGTTAGTATTCTCGTAATCTGCTCAATAGTATTTTTGTCTGGTTGTGGACTGAAAACAGAGAATCAGGCTTATGAGACAAAACTTGATATATGGGGCGTGTTTGATAATACTAGTGCATACAATGAAATATTACTTGCATACAGGAGCATTAATGACAATGTTAGTAATGTGAATTATCGTAAATACACAATCGACTCATATAAAGAGGATTTACTTAATGCCTTAGCATCTGGCACTGGTCCAGATATTTTTATGATTCATAATTCGTGGTTTCCAGACTTTCAAGATAAAATTGAACCAATCCCAGAATATATGATGAGCGAACAAGATTTTCGTTATAATTTTGTAGACGTTGTGGCTGATGATTTTGTGTTGGATGGAAAAATGTATGGAGTCCCACTCTCTGTTGATTCGCTTGCTCTATATTATAATAAGGATATTTTTAATGCAGCTGGTGTCACACAACCACCAAAAACATGGGATGAATTTGATGAAGTTGTAAAGAAGTTAACGAACATTGATGAATTTGGTAATATAGATCAAAGTGCAGCAGCGATTGGTACAGCATTTAATGTAAATCGATCAACTGATATTTTAACGGCAATGATGATACAAAATAGTGCAGAAATGTCAGATCCAACAACAAAGAGGGTGACATTTGCAGAACCAGTACAAAAAGACGGTAAGGCAGTCGTACCAGGTGAACAAGCATTGAAATATTATACAGATTTTGCGTCAGCGGTAGAGCCAGTTTATACATGGAATAAAAATCAAAATTATTCGATTGATGAGTTTTTTGAAGGTAATGCTGCAATGATGATTAATTATTCATGGCACTATGACACAATTGAGGCAAAAAACGCAAAATTAAATTTTGCTGTTGCTGATTTGCCACAGGTTTCTTTTGATACAATTGGAGAACAGGCGAATTTTGCAAATTATTGGACTTTTGTAGTTGCAAAAAATAAGCAACCTACACAACCATCATCAAAAGACGCGAGACCAATTACAAATGAGATGCGTATTCATGAAGCATGGCAATTATTAATTGCAATGACATTTCCAAGTGAAAAGGGTATCCTTCTGACGAATGGATTGAATAAAGAAGCATTAATATTTCAAACAAAGTTTGATTTTACCAAAAAATATCTTGAAGAAACAGGGAAGCCAGCAGCACGGCGAGATCTTGTGCAAGAACAAGTAGATGATGTGAGACTTGGGTCATTTGCGCGAGGGAATTTGATCGCACAGACATGGTGGCGCAACAGTGCAATTGCAGTTGATGCAATCTTTGCTGAAATGATCGACAGTGTAAACACGGGAAAGTCGTCTGTACATGATGCAGTTGACCTGGGCGCAAGAAGGACGCAACAATTGATGAAATAATAAAATAAAAAGTTTATTGATAGGTAGTTGCTTGATGTAATATATAAATTTTTAATGATATAAATTATGAAATTTGTGAGAATATTTTTATTGAGTTTTGCTTTACTTTTTATAATGGTTCCATTATATAATGCACAAGCAAATATTGTGCCGTGCGGCAATAATGTTACAGGTACAGATGTGGATGCTTGTACAATCTGTGAACTTGCACAAGGTATGTGGAATATCATTGATTTTTTCAAAAATATTATGGCAGTTGCTGCGATTGTAGTGATTGTTGTTGCAGGTATTATATATATTAGTTCAGCAGGAAATCAGCAAATGACAACAATGGCAAAATCGGCTATAAAAAATGCTCTCATTGGCCTTATAATTATGTTGACAGCATTTTTAATTATTACATTTTTATTGAACACTGTATTCAACAAAACGAGCGTTGTAAGTGAGGGAGGATTAGATGTGCCAATATTTGGCAGGATGTGGACATTTACATGTCCAACAAATTGATTATAAATAATTTATGCGACTAATTAACATTGTGCAGGCAGGCCCGCTAGATACAGCCCCAAAACTCAGTAGTCTCGTGATGAGTGTGCTACAATTTGTTGTTACGCTCGTTGGTGTTATTGCTGTGCTGGTAATTGTTGTTGCGGGCATTATGTACATGACATCTGGTGGGGATGCAAATCGTGTGCAAACAGCAAAAAAGGCATTGTGGGCAGGTGTTATTGGTTTATCAATTGCTATTTTATCACTCATCATTGTAAAAACGATTGTTGGTTTTGTTTAACATACTCAAACAGTATGCAAAATAAAGATACATATTATGCCGCATCTTTGTTTTTTTGTTTTGTATGGTGTATAATACATATATGAAAAATAAAATAAAAACAAAGAAGGGAGGTGCTCAAAAATGATAAAAAAAATAAAAAATGCATTTTATGCAATGACAGCAATGGTACTTATAGTGCCAAGTATTGTCGGTGCACAATATGATCCAGGGAGTTCAAATCCAGGATCATTGCCAGATTCAACAAATGTAAATGATATTATTGTTTCTGCTATCAACTGGTTTTTGGCATTTCTTGCATCATTGTCAGTACTGATGATTGTTGTTGCTGGAATTATGTACATCACATCTGGTGGCGATGAATCTCGAATTGGAACAGCAAAAAAATGGCTTACATATTCAATTGTTGGCTTAATTGTGGCACTCCTCAGTTATGTAATTGTAAAGACAGTAAGTGCTATGCTTGGAGTATAAGCATGACAAAAAAATAAAAACAAAAAACAAAGACGTGTATGGTACACAGTCTTTGTTTTTTTGTTTTGTATGGTGTATAATACATATATGAAAAATAAAAAAATAATATGAAAAAATATTTTTATATACTTGGTGCACTGGTGATTGTTGTGTTGCCACAAATCGTCAATGCGCAAATCACAGTGCCAAGCAGCGGAGACACTGGCTTGCCAGGGGGGACAGCCACCAATGATAATTATATTCTACCAGTCATTGAAAAAATGGTTGGTTTTGTGGCGGTGATTATTGCAAGTTTAGCTGTGTTGATGATTGTAATATCTGGTATAATGTATATGACTTCAGGCGGTGATGCACAAAGAGCAGAAACAGCTAAAAAAATTATGGTATATGCTGTTATTGGTTTTGTTATAGCAGTGCTGGCCTATGCGATTGTTATACTCATCGGCACAACTGTTGGTGGTACGTGGAATTAAACATAATATAAATAATAAAATAAAATTATGAAAAAGATTTTTTATGCAATTTTTTGTACAATTATTGCCTTGCCCGTGACTACAAATGCATTAACTAAGCCTGGTCAGCATGGATTAGCAAATGAAATTAATGCTGATGCACTTATCGGAGATATAATTGACCTTGTAGCAGGTATCATTGCATCATTGGCAATATTGATGATCATAATATCTGGTATTATGTACATAACATCAGGAGGCGATACACAAAGAGCGGAA
Organism: Candidatus Moraniibacteriota bacterium; assembly: GCA_029938745.1. Lineage (GTDB taxonomy): Bacteria > Patescibacteriota > Minisyncoccia > Moranbacterales. Next base: position 36,219 of record JAOZUJ010000001.1, on the reverse strand, counting down.
ACAGCAAAAAAAATGTTAACATATTCAATTGCAGGTCTTGTTGTTGCATTACTCGCTTATGTTATTGTAACGGTGATTGGAGATAAGCTCGGCGCATGGTAAGTTATAATACTTTTATCAATTATTTATAAGAGTTATGAAAAATATTTTTTTTACAATTTTATCAACAATACTTCTAGTACCTATTTTTGTGAGTGCACAAGCAAAGAGGCCAACAGACAATCACGGACTTGCAACACAAACAGACATAAATACAGTTATAAGAGATATGATTAATTTTTTTCTTGCATTTCTTGCCTCGTTAGCAGTTCTTATGATTATTGTATCTGGCATAATGTACATCACATCAGGCGGGGATTCAACACGTACAGAGACAGCAAAAAAAATGCTAACATATTCAATCGTAGGACTTATTGTGGCATTGGTTTCGTATATGATCGTGTATTTTATTAGTGAAGCACTTGGAATTGTATAAATAATAAAAATAAAAAATAATAAAACATATATGAAAAAAGAATATTTACGATATTTAATTGTACCAAGTTTTGCAATAGTATTGTACGCATCGTTTTTTGTGGGGGATATTTATGCACAAACATTTGACAATCCAATTGGTTACGGCAATGTGAATGATTTTCTTGGAGCTGTGTTGGTGGGAGTACAAAATATTGTTGCAGCATTAGCAGTTCTCATGATTGTGGTAGGTGGTATTTTATATATTACGTCAGGTGGAGATAGTGGTCGTGTTGAACTTGCAAAAAAGGCAGTGACAGCTGCACTTATTGGTCTCGCATTAGCACTCGCCGCACCAGCATTTTTGTCAGAAATTTTTCAGATAACTGAATCAGATGTAAACAATCCTGTTACAGCTACAAAATCACTGTCAGACATTATTATAAGCACAATAAAGGTGGCATCAGGACTTGTGGGTGCATTATCAGTTCTCATGCTTGTCGTGGGTGGAATTATGTATATGGTATCAGGGGGTGATTCAACACGTGCAGATACAGCAAAAAATATAATCAAGTATGCAATTATTGGATTGATTATTGCTATCATGGCATTGATCATTGTGACACAGGTTGTGAATGTTGTGCAATAATCTGGAAAAGACGCAAGATTTTTGAATTATGAAATAAGTAAAAAGCACAGGGCGTTGTATAACGCGCTGTGCTTTTGTTTTCAGAGTGTAGCAATTCCAAACTGTTGGAAAATTGCATATGCAAGTAATGCTACTCCACCGCAGATGACAAATGCGACAATACATCGAATTGCATCTAATGTGAGTTGAAATATTAAGGGAAATATCCGAAATATCCCGAACATTTTTTTGAAAAATATTACGACATTCAAGCCCGTTCTTACTGAGCCATCTGCAGTAGTTCGAGTGCTATTTTTCATCAAAATCTTTAGAAAGAAAGAGCTTCCGATGATTACAAAAATACTGATGAATATGCCTTCCGTCATTTTTTGCCTCCAATTAATGTTTTGACCATGTTCTGTATGTCGCCACCCATAATCGTTACATTTGCACCCGATAACATTTCACGATTTTGGTTTTCGTCATACACTTTCTTTGCATCATCACGAGACATCTCTTTTCCATAAATCTTTTCATAGGTGTCTCTGATTGCCTGAATGGCTTTCTCGTAACCCTTAGCTTTTGCAACGCGCTTTTCGCTGTCCACAATACCACGCCGCTCTTCCATGCGCATATCTTTGATTTCTTGCGGAATATCAATGTCATTGATAATAAAACTGGTGAGTTTAATACCAAGCTGCGTGTTGACTTGCTTCTCTAGCGTATCCTCTGTTTCACCAAGTCTTAAGTGTATTCCAAGAACATCTTTGGCGATAGGTATTTTATGACTAGTTGCATACGCTAAATCCTTTTCTTCTAGGCATTGCTGTGCAACGCGGAATATTTGATCTTCAAGCCATACCACTGCCTCGTTAATTCGGTAAACCCATAATATCGGATTGTCAATGTCAAAATATACAGTCATTTCAGTTGATGCAGAATAACCATCCGTAAAATCCACCATACAGTTTGTCATTTCACCTTGAAAAAACTTTATACCCTCCCTTTTAGTGCTGTACTCTAAATGTGTTTTTTTATCAACGATTCCAGGCAAACACAGTATGCGAGGACCTGGTAGAATTGCGCGTTTAAAATTTCCGTATTCTTCAATAATAATAAACTCTTTTGCGAGTACTTCAGTCCAGCCGACAGATACGTAAATATTTACCCATAAAGCTCCACTGGCAATGGCCATAAGTAACATGTTTGTTGCACCAAAAAAATACGATACAAAACATGCAATACAGATAAAGCAAAACATCAATATGCCATACAAGCTCATTTCATTTGAAACACTTGCTCTGTTCAACTCAAATTCACAACCTTTACCATTGGCGGTTGGTATGGTCTTAGTGGCTTTTTCATACAGGTCTTCTTCACCTCTTCGAAAAACCGGAATAATTTTTATTAATACAATAAATATCATAAAGGTCACGCTTACTGTAATAACAGCGGCATAAAATAATATCGTACTAATGGGAAAATCCGTATGTCCGAGACCCTGGGCTGTATTTGTAATCCAATTCATCATGATCTTTCTCCTGTTGTTAACGAACCGATAACGGTTCTATATTTTGCTTATAAAAGCAGTAAGTTTAACCGAAAATTACAGTTTTAGGTACTTTGAGAGCACTATATACTGTAACAAGTAAATATAGCACATTTTTGGAGTTTTGTCAATAGGCGTATATAATTTTTATTGTAATGCTGGCTATTATGACGCAAGTTTTGAATATCGTGTAATAGATTAAAAAAAGGGGATTGTGAGGTATATTTTAAGATTGTGAAACAGTAAAAAGCACAGGGCGTTATATAACGCACTGTGCCTTAGTTTTCAGAGTGTGGCAATCCCAAACTGTTGGAAAATTGCATATGATTTTTTTCATACTATAGCAGAACCTTTCTGTTTATTCGGTGTATATTAGAATAAATATGATTGAACCAATTAATAATAGAATAAATAATTCCACACTATCCTTAATTGGTATATATCCAAGAAACAGAAACGCACCAACACAAAATGCAGTTGTACGCTTCACAATGTGCAGAAACGACATGAGTATGGTATCCTCTAGATCCAGTTGGAATTTTTGAGGAACGAACATATTTATGATATCCATTTTCAACAATGCTATGAGCAATTCTGGTCGCGTGAACATTACCAACGACACAATAAATACGCCAATTGCAATGTAATAATTTATTTCACGATATCCGTGAATATTACACCAAACTCCTGCCACCATTGCTGTTATTAGTAGGATGATTAAGAGAAGTAGTGCGTACCATAATGATTTCGCGTGCTTTTTGGCATGAGCATCAAACTTTTGTGCAAATGCACTGATAGGGTTAGTGGTTTTCTGAAGTTTTTTTAATTCATTTGCTTTCATCTTTATTCTCCATTTGTTAACGAATTGATAACAGTTCTATAATTTTGCTTATAAAAGCAGTAAGTTTACCGAAAATTACAGTTTTGTGTACTTTGAAGCACTATAATGCTGTAACAAACAAATATAGCACATTTTTGGAGTTTTGTCAATGTGATATATTGTGGATTTTATATTTAAATAAATAAAAAACTTGATATATATTATACACCAAGTTTAGTCAGTTGCAGATTTGTTTAGGGTTTTAGCTAGAGTCAGAGGCTATAGCACCAAGTATTAATGCGCCGATGGCGACTGTACCAACAACTTTGCCAACTGTTTTGAGTCCATCAACAATTTCGTTTTCATATTCTTCATGAGAACGGTCGTTGAAACCGCCTCCAAGTGACCTAGTACGAATCATGCCACAGCGCGGACATTGGTAAATATTATGGCCAATTTCTTCTAATGGAATGGGTATTGCAAGATCACAATTTGAACAAAACATGATAGTTCCTCCATATGGTTGAGTTGTTTAAATAGCTTACATAATTTATAGCATATATATCATATGTTGTCAAGGTTGACTGACATGCTTAATATTGTTAGTATAGATACATGAAAGAGACATGGTTTGTTTATGATTCGGGTCGGTAGACACGAATTTTTTATTTACCCTGTTAAATAATCTAAATTGAGTAAATTAAACTAGTAATATAATAATTTATTAAACATATGGCAAAAGCAACAGAAGAAAAAAATCCATTTAGTGATTTTACGGGTGCAATAACTGCACTTGCAGAAGAAAAAGGTATTGACGTTGATGATGTGATGGAAACAGTCGAAACAGCAATCGCAGCAGCATACAAAAAAGAATATGGTAAGCGTGGACAAAATGTGCGTGCAGAGCTCAATAGTGTATCTGGGGATATGAACTTTTTTTTGGTGAAAGAAGTTGTGGATGACACAACGCGTGAGTTTGTTGATCTAGCGGCTTTAGCAGATGCAGAAGTGGTGATAAAAGGTGAGGAAAAAGAGGTTGCAGAAGTACAGGATATTGTTACAGCAGAAGAAGATGAAGAAGAGCGAAAACCACGATTCAATCCAGAGCGCGATATCATGTTTGAAGAAGCAAAAGAAACATATGGCGATGCAGAGCTCGGCGCGTTTGTAGAAGAAGAATTACCATCATATACAGATTTCGGTCGTGTAGCAGCACAAACGGCAAAACAGGTCATTATTCAGCGTATTCGGGAATCAGAACGAAATGCAATGTACACAGAATACAAAGAAAAGGAAGGTGAAGTTGTTACTGGTACAGTACAACGTGTAGAGGGTAGAAATGTATTTGTTGATCTCGGAAAATCTGTTGGTGTGCTTTTGCCGCGTGAACAGGTGCATGGTGAAAGATATAATGCGGGACAACGTGTCAAAGTTTATGTAGAAAGTGTAGAACTTGATACACGAGGACCTGGTATCAAATTATCACGTGTGCATGCAGAATTATTGCGACGTTTATTTGAATTGGAAGTACCAGAAATTTTTGCTGGAACTGTAGAGATCAAAGCAATTGCACGTGAGGCAGGATCTCGTAGTAAAGTTGCAGTGTATACAGAAGAAGATGGAATTGATCCGATTGGTTCATGTGTGGGACAAAAAGGGACACGTGTGAATGCAATTATTGATGAACTTGGTGGAGAAAAAGTAGATATTATAGAATGGAGTGAGGATAGAGAAGAATATATTACAGCAGCGTTATCACCAGCAAAGGTAGTTGCTGTCGAACTTGATGAAGAAAAGGAAAAAGCAACAGTAATCGTACCAAATGATCAGTTATCACTTGCAATCGGAAAGCGTGGACAAAATGTGCGACTTGCTGTGAAATTAACCGGTTGGGATTTGGATGTTGTATCTGTTGATGAAAGCAGTGTTCCTGGTGAAGATGTGGAATCCGCCGACGCCAAAGGCTCTGGCGAGACAGGGGAAGAAAAATCTGTTGATGAGTCAACAGAAGAAAAGATAACCAAAAGTGGCGTTGATGAGGGTGAAGTGATTGATGATGTGAAAAAAGAAACTGAGGATGTGGAAGAAAGTGAATCCGCCGATGCTAAAAATGATGGCGAGACGGATGTAGAAAAAAAGGAAGAGAAAGAAGATGTTGTAGAAGAATCAGAGAAAAAAGATGATACAGAATCCTCTTCCGCTAAAGCTACCTTGCCTACCGGCAGGCAGGCGGCGGACAAGGAAGAAAAATAGTAAAGTAATAAAATAGACTAGTTTCTAAAGGGTTAATTGTTAATGTACTAAATATAATGGATTATAAAATTGAAAAAGGTGACGAAGTGGAAATTGATGTAACCATTCCATGGAGTGATGCAGGCAAAGAATTTGATACAATGATGGATGCATCAATAAAAAATGTATCAGTAAAAGGATTTCGTAAAGGTGCAGTGCCACGTGAAATTGCTGAGGCACAAGTTGATCGTGTAAAATTACTGTCAGAAGTGGCAGATAAGATGTTGCGTGGATATTATGCAGACATTTTGGACAAAGAATCACTCAAAACAATTGGCGCACCACGTGTGAGTATTACAAAATTAGCAGAGGGAAATGATATTGAAATTAAGCTTTCCGTTGCAATTTTGCCAGAAATTGTTTTGCCAAAAAAGTGGAAAAATGAGATCAAAAAAATCAATAGTGAAGATAAAGATGTAGAGATTGATATCACTGATGATGAGGTTGAGCAGGAATTAAAACATGTTGCAAACAGTCGAGCACAGCACAATGAAGTTGAGCGTGCAGCACAAGACGGCGATAGTGTAAAAGTTGATTTTATTGTAAAACAAGATGGTGTTGTAATAGAAAATGGCACAAGTAAAGATCATACACTTGTGTTAGGTAAGGGTGTCTTTATACCAGGATTTGAAGAAAAGGTCATTGGTATGAAAAAGGGTGAACAAAAAACTTTTGAGCTAGAATTTCCGAAAGAATATCATGCTGAACATCTTGCAGGGAGAAAGGCGGAGTTTGATGTGACACTTAATGTTGTGGAAGAGCGTATTACGCCAAAAATTGATGATGCATTTGCAGCATCTTTGGGCGAGCAATTCAAAAATTTAGATGATCTGAAAAAAAGTGTTAAGGAGGGTATGACAAAAGAACGTGCAAAAAAAGGAGAGGAAGAAGTGCGAACAAAATATCTTGACACACTTGCACAAATGATAGAAATCGATTTACCACAAGTGATTCTTGACGATGAGATGCAACGAATGGTTGGGGAATTTGAACAACAACTTTCGCAAAGTGGCATGAATTTTGACCAGTATCTAGAAAAAATTGGTAAAAAGCGTGAAGATCTAGAAAAAGAATGGGCACCTCAAGCAAAAAAGCGTGTTGTGAGTGCATTAGTTTTGGAGCAAATTGCTGATGAAGAAGAAATTAATATTGATAGTAAGGACATTGAACAAGAGATGAACAAAACATTGGCAATGTATAAGGGTGTTGAGGATATGGAAAAAAATATTGATATGGAACAACTGTATGAATATACAAAAGGTGTAATGCGAAATAATGAAGTGTTCGATCGACTTGAGAAACTTTAAATTAATTTATGTAGTGACAGGTCTTGTGCCTGTTAGTGCAATATGTCAGCATGACACCCATAAAGGGTGTCACTACGTATAAACAGTAAAGTATGAATTACATAATTCCAACAGTAATAGAAAAGAGCGGACAAGTTGAGCGAGCGTATGATATTTATTCACGACTCTTGAAGGATCGTATTATTTTTTTAGGTACAGAAATTGATGATGATGTTGCAAATAGTATCATCGCACAATTGTTATTTTTGGAGGCACAGGGAAGTGATGAAGATATAAAAATGTATATCAATTCTCCAGGTGGTGTTGTGACAAGTGCATTGGCAATTTATGACACAATGCAATATATTAAATCAGATGTATCAACAATTTGTATCGGTACTGCCGCGTCAGCTGCATCTCTGCTCTTAGCATCTGGTGAAAAAACAAAACGGATGATCTTGCCAAATGCAGAAGTAATGATTCATCAAGTGCTTGGTGGGACGCAGGGACAAGCAAGTGATATTGATATCCATGCAAAACATATTTTGAAGACCAAGGAAAAGCTGAATAAAATAATGTCTAAGCACACAGGTCAAAAAATATCAGTGATAGAGAGAGATAGTGATAGAGATAATTTCATGAGTGCGGCAGAAGCAAAAAAATATGGCATTGTTGATAAAATTGTGAAATAACCAAGCATATAATACTAAAATTAAAAACTCCGCCAATGTGGCGGAGTTTTTAATTATTTTAGTATTTATTTAAGAGATGACAGTAAACTTTCTCCTTGCATGTCATCAGGTTTTCGAATTTCCATAACATCGAGAATTGTTGGTGCAATATCACTCATCAGTCCACGGATCTCTGTTTGATTGCGTATGATCTCGGATTCATCCCGCTCTCTGTGATTATCTGGTGAGACATACCATAGTGGAATTGGGCTTGTGTTGTGTTTTGTGTCCACTTCGCCAGTATGAGAATTACGCATGATCTCAATATTCCCATGGTCCGCTGTGATAAATAAGCAACCGCCCTTGAGGAGTGTCGCCTTTATGAGCTTATCAAGGCAAATATCAATAGCTTTTGCAGCCTCTTTTGCAGCCGGTTCATTACCTGTATGTGCAACCATGTCAGCAGCAGCATAGTTAACAACGATGAGGTCGTATTCTTTTTCATTGATATTTTCAATCAGTTTATCTGTTAATTCATAAGAACTCATAGCTGGTTGTTCATCAAATTTATCAACGGCAGGTGATGGTATAAGGAGATGATCTTCTCCTTCATAGGGCTCCTCCTCACCGCCATTAAAAAAGTATGTAACATGGGCATATTTTTCTGTTTCTGCAATGCGGAGTTGTGTGCGGTGATGTGCACTGATTGTCTCTCCAAGTCCATTTTTGAGTATTTCAGGTGGGAATGCAACGGTAGCAGGTAGATCAGCATCATATTCAACCATTGTCACAAAATCAATGTTCAACTGCTCTCCGCGATCAAATTTTTCAAATCCTGGCAATACGAATGCCATTGTAAGTTGACGTGCGCGATCTTCACGAAAATTAAAAAATATCACACTGTCGCCATTTTTTATTTTTGTCAGAGGCTCATCTTTTTTATTCACAATGATCAATGGTTCTATGTATTCATCAGTGATGTCGTTATCATAAGATTTTTGTATGGACTTTAGTGGGTCTGTTGTTTTTTCACCGACACCGTTAACGAGCATTTTATATCCTTTTTCTACACGATCCCAATTATTATTACGATCCATTGCCCAGTTTCGTCCAATTATTGTTGCAACTTCACCAACGCCAAGTTGCTTACATTTTTCTTGAATTTCTGTGATGACACGTGTGCCTGCAGTTGGAGAAGAATCACGACCATCCATAAAACAATGAATGTAAACATTTTTTACACCATTTGTATGTGCGAGGTCAATGAGAGCATAAAGATGCTCGCGTGCAGAATGTACACCACCATCACCAACAAGTCCCATCAAATGTAAATCGCCTCCATTTTCTTTTACTTTCTTCATACCGTCTACTAGTGCAGGGTTTTGTGCGAAGATGCCATTTTGAATTGCAAGAGAAATACGTGGAAAGTTTTGATACAAGATCTTACCCATGCCCATGGTCATATGACCAACCTCACTGTTACCTGGCTCGCCCCAAGGTAAACCAACAGAGATCCCAGATGCTTGTAGCGCAACGAGAGGATAATAAGTGTTTAGCTTATTGAATGTTGGGAGTTCAATTTGATTAAGCGGGTTATCCGGAGAATTGCTCAAACCCCATCCGTCAAGAACAGTTAATACAACAGGAGAATACATATTTTTTATTTATAATTATTTTTGTATAGCTATTGAGTTCTCACCATATTGGAAGAATCCTTATATATTTTACCACTCTTTTTAGTTTTGACAAAGTATTTGATGTGTAGTATGATTCAAACCAGTATTAATTAACGTTTTGAAGGAAAATTCTGTTGTGCAAGTAAAGATGAAACGCAGTGAGACAAGTAGAATGATTTTAAATCATCAATTTTTTATGATTTATCTTATATCACATGTAAACAAACGCAAAAAGACCGCAAGTCACTAATATTGACGAGGTTATTTTTGTGTCTCTCTTTCTGACACGACAGGTGGATCCATTATTTTTATGATCGAATCAACACTATTGATTTGGGTGTTTGTATCGTTCGTCGTTGGTATCATTGCTGGTTATATTGCACGTCAAATTATTGCAAAAAACCAAGTAAAAACGGCAGAAGGACAAGTATCTCAAATTATTACTCAAGCAAAAACAAAAGCACAAGACATTGTACTTGAAGCAAAGAACAAGGCTGTAAATATATTAGACAAAGCTGATACAGAAGAACGAGAACGAAAACAGGCAATTCGTTCATCAGAACAACGTTTGGAAAAACGTGAGAATGTTCTTGATCAAAAAATAGAAGAAGCTGATCAGAGTAAGGAAGCATTAAAAGAAAAGGCAGATGAGGTACGTGAAGTACGTCAAAAAGTAGAAGAAATGCGCGATGAAGAATTGACGCGACTTGAAAGTATTAGTGAACTAACACAAACACAAGCAAAAACAGCTCTCATACAATTAACAGAAGAACAAAATCGTGATGAGCTTGCAGAACAAATGACACGATTACAAAGACAATCACATGATGAATTAGAAAAAGAAGCACGTGATATTATGACACACGTGATTCAGAAGTATTCACGTTCACATGCTGCAGAAGTTATGACATCAACACTTTCTATTCCAAATGAAGAAATCAAAGGAAAGATCATTGGTAAGGAAGGTCGGAATATTCGTGCGCTTGAACGTATGACAGGTGTTGAAGTGATTATTGATGAAACACCAGATTCTATTGTGTTGTCATCTTTTGATCCAGTTCGTAGAGAAGTTGCAAAAATTGCTTTGGAAAAACTCATTGATGATGGACGTATTCATCCAGCAAAAATTGAAGAAATTGTTGGATGGGCAGAGAAAGAAATTGACAATCGTATTCGTGAGGCAGGAGATGCTGCTGCATACGAAGTTGGTATAGCAGGACTCAATCCAAAATTATTATATATGCTTGGGCGATTACGTTATCGTACAAGTTTCAAACAAAATGTATTGTTACATTCTTTGGAAGTGTCTTATCTTTCAGGTGCACTTGCAACAGAACTTGGATGTGATGTAAAAGTTGCAAAGATGGCAGGGCTTTTGCATGATATCGGAAAAGCTGTTGACCACGAGGTGCAGGGGACACATGTGGAGATTGGTATTAAGATATTGGAGAAGTTTAATATTGATCCAAATGTCATTGACGCAATGAAATCACATCACGAGGAATATCCATATTCTTCACCAGAGTCATATATTATCACTGCTGCAGATGCACTATCGGCTGCAAGACCAGGTGCACGTAAGGATACAGTGGAAAATTATCTCAAGCGACTTGAGGAGCTTGAAACATTGACAGGGAACTTTGATGGAGTAGAAAAGTGTTATGCAATTCAAGCTGGTCGTGAAATTCGTGTCTTTGTGCGAGCAGAAGAAATAGATGATCTTGCATCTGCAAAACTTGCACGAGATATTGCGGATAAAATTGAAGAAGAATTGAAATACCCAGGAGAAATTAAAATTAATCTTTTGCGAGAGACACGTTCTATTGAATATGCACGCTAACCTAGCAAGAAATTTTTGAGAAAAAAATATAAAGCTGAAAGTTTTTTTATGAAACTTTCAGCTTTTATTTTGGTAGATTATTCAAGAGTGTTGTTGACAAAAAAGACACTTACCAGCATCATATGTATAAGGCTGTGAATAACAGACTTGCCTTATCTACACAAAAAGTAGTAGAATAAGTGCATTACAAAATAAGTAAGTAAAATTTTAATATAGAAAGGACGGTGAAAACTATAATGGCAAAAGTAAATAAAAGTATGTTCGTAGAAGCAGTTGCTTCAAAGACTGATATGACAAAAGCTGACACAGAACGTTTTCTAGAAGCATTCCTCGATGAGGTAACAACACAATTGCAAGGACGAAATGAAGTAGCTTTTACAGGATTTGGAACATTTTCAACATCTGACCGTGCTGCGCGAATGGGCGTAAATCCAAAGACTGGAGAAAGAATTCAAATCGCTGCAACAACTGTACCAAAGTTTAAGGCTGGAAAGTCTTTGAAAGATGCAATAAAAGCGTAAAGAATTTATACAAAGGCCATTTTTTCGAATGACTCAAAAAGATGGAAACAAAACTCTACAATTATTGTAGAGTTTTGTTTATATGTAAGTTTTGAGTTGACAATGATTTTTGTGGGTGGTATATTTGTTGCAGCACTGTAGGTGGTGGAACACCTAGAGGATCGTACAATATGATAAAGTGTTTGTATATATTTTTATACAAGAATACAGGTGGAACCGCGGGTATCAATCGCCATAGCTCGATAGAGCGACGGAGGTTAAGACATGAAACTCGTCCTGATAATTTCAAGAGTAGTATTTTGGAATTGTCGGGATGAGTTTTTAATTTGTATGAAGTATTAATTTATTAATTATAAAAATATTATGGGTGACAAGAAAAAAACTACTCCTGAAGTAGTTGAAATGGAAAAGATCGTAGGTTTTGCAAAGCGTCGAGGCTTTGTGTTTCCTTCGAGCGAAATCTATGGAGGTTTCGGTGCAGTATATGATTATGGACCATATGGTGCAGAATTAGCAAAAAACATTCGTGAAGCGTGGTGGAAAGCAATGGTACAGCAAAACGATAATATTGTGGGACTTGATAGTAGTATTTTTATGAGTCCAAAAATATGGGAAGCTTCTGGTCATGTAGGTGGTTTCAGTGATCCACTTTCTGAATGTAAGAAGTGTCATTCGCGAGTGCGAGTTGATCATTTATTGGAAGATGCTGGAGTGTTTGCGGATGAAAAAATGACAGAAGAAGAGATCAATGGTCTTTTGGTTGAAAATAAAGAAAAGTTACGATGTCCAAAATGTGGTGGTAGTGACTTTTCTCAGGCAAAGAATTTCAATTTACTCGTACAGTCAAATCTTGGAAATTTTACAGGTGATTGGGATAAAGAGCCAACGTATTTGCGTGGGGAGACATGTCAGGGTATTTATGTGAATTATAAAAATGTACTTGACTCAACGCGTGTAAAAGTGCCATTTGGTATCGCACAAGTTGGAAAAGCATTTCGCAATGAAATTACGGCACGTCAATTTATTTTTCGTAAAAGGGAATTTGAACAAATGGAAATGCAAATGTTCGTTCATCCAGATGATGCAATGGATATGTATGAGAAGTGGCGTGAAAGACGGTGGCAATATTATCTTGACCTTGGTATTAAAGAAGAAAATCTTAAATGGCATGAACATGAAAATCTCGTCTTTTATGCAAAAGCTGCATGGGATATTGAATATAGGTTTCCATTTGGTTTTAAAGAATTGGAAGGAATTCATGCGCGTGGTGATTATGATCTTACACAGCATGCAAAGTTTTCTGGTAAAAAATTAGAATACCGTGATCCAAAAACAAATGAAGTATATGTGCCACATATTGTAGAGACGTCTGTTGGTGTAGATCGGACATTTCTTGCTGTTCTCACGGAAGCATATGTAGAAGAGGATCTAGGTGATGATAAGTCACGTACAGTTTTGAAGTTACCAAAACAACTCTCACCAATTAAGATTGCTGTATTTCCACTGCTCAAAAACAAGCCAAAGCTTGTGGAGAAAGCACGTGAGATTTATGATGAGCTCAAGATGCAGTACATGTGTGAGTTTGACGATAATGGAAATGTCGGAAAACGGTATCGTCGTCAAGATGAGATTGGTACACCGTACTGTGTAACAGTTGATTTTGATACACTTGAAACTGGTGAAGTAACAGTACGTGATCGTGATACGATGGAACAGGAAAGAGTGAGTGTTGATGAGTTGCAAGACTTTTTTACAAAAAATTTGTAAAATTACATTTGACAGACTACGTGTAAAGTTATTACTATAGCTATATAGATAATCTTTTAATATAATGTGTATGAAAAAACCTATATCACTCCTAATGTCATTAGCTGGTTTTATTCTTATTGCGCAGAGTGCACTTGCACAGTGCACATTGAATGGCGAAGCTATCCCCTGTGATCAAATGCCAAAATGGCCATTTGTGATGATGTTGCTGTTTTTTGTGTTCATGATGCTTCTGCTTGCTTTTTGGGTATGGATGTTGGTTGATGCGATTAAAAATGAAAAAGATAATGATCTATTGGTATGGATCTTGATTATTATTTTGTTAAGTTTTTTTGGTGCAATTTTGTATTATTTTATACGAAAACGTAAAAGGGAAAAACAAGATAAAAAAAATGATAATTCGAAACAACTCACTAATTAATAAAAAATATTATGAAGATCATAGTTGTCGATAAGAAATTATCACGTAAAAAATGTACGTGTGTAGTATTAAATGAAAAAGCAAGAGTAAATCGTTTTTTGATTGACGGAAAAAGAGAGATTTTAGAAATTAAAGTACCAAAGAAAGAGGAGATGACGATGCGTCAGTGGATTATTTTGGTACGCACAATTGTACAGGAGGCAAAAAAATATAATTTAGGACGTGTTGAGATCTTATGGAAAGATCTGACATCTTTTGATAATTTAGATAAAGAATTGGGACAAGTTTTTGCAGAAGCTGCGTATATGGCACACTATGAATTTCGCAAATATAAAACTGTGCCAAAAGAAGGATTTGGTGATGTGGGAGAGATTGTAGTGATTGTAAATAAAACTGACAAAACATTAAAAAGACAAGATGTCCGTAAGGGCGTCACAATTGCGACACAAGTAAATTTTTGTCGTGATCTTGCAAATACACCTGGATGTGATATGACACCAGCACAGCTTGTAGCAACAACACGCAAAGCAATAAAGGGCACAAAGATTAAAATGCGTGTTATGGATGAAAAACAAATGCGACGTAAAAAAATGAATGGTGTGTTATCTGTTGGACAAGGAAGTGCAAATCAGTCACGGTTTATGATCTTGGAATATATAGGAACAGCACCAAATAAAAAACCAACAGTACTTGTGGGAAAGGGTGTAACGTTTGATAGTGGTGGCATTGATACAAAACCACATCCATTTGGGTTAGAGATGATGATGGACATGAGTGGTGGTGCGGCAGTAATTGCGACGATGCTAACAGTGGCAAAGTTAAAAACCAAAAAAAATATTGTCGCACTGATTCCAGTAGTAGAAAATATGGCAAGTGGGCACAGCTATCGTCCAGGTGATATTGTGACGATGATGGATGGGACACATGTGGAAGTGGGACACACTGATGCAGAAGGGCGACTCATTCTTGCAGATGCACTCACATACGCAAAAATGTACAAACCAACACAAGTAATTGATGTGGCAACACTCACAGGAGCAGCTCTTGTTGCGCTTGGTGAGCGTGCAAGTGCAATTTTTACAGACGATGATGAATTAGCACAGCAAACTCTTAAGAGTGCAGAAAAAACAGGTGATTATGCATGGCGGTTGCCATTGTGGGATGAATACAGTGCAGAGATTGCAGGAACATATGGAGATATTTCTAATATTCGCACAAAAGGACAGCCTGGAATCGGTGGCGCGATTACAGCTGCAATGTTTCTCAAGCATTTTGTAAAAGATCACAAACAATGGATGCATATCGACATTGCACCAACAATGACGGCAGTTTTTGATGAGCAACTTGCAAAAGGAGCAAAAGGTTCTCCTGTACGACTATTAGTAGATTTGTTGGAGAAATAGTCACACACGTCATCATAAAAAAGAATGACCCATTTAATGACGTCATTAAATGGGTCATTAATTTATTTATAAATAAAATTTACTCAAGCAAATTTACCTAAACAAAAAAACATGATATAATAAAGAAACTTAAAAAATAATGCATCTCCCTATGCATAAAAAGAAAATAGCATCTCCCAACTTTTTACATAAAGAACGTTCAACATACAAAACAAAACAAAGAATAAAAAAACAATATCATTTCAAAACAGTCACAACTGCATTAGTGATCACATTAATTGTGGTCGGTTTTATGGATCATGTACGTGTACGTGCACAAGAGCAAGTACAACAAGATGCAACACAACAACAAGATACGCAAATTGCACAAAATACAGATACAACAACTCAAAAAATATACATAAAAGAAGTAAACACATCCCCACACTTTCTCTATGATGAAAATTCTGTCACAGTAGAAGATAATTATCTCAAATGCACAAAAGATGACAGGGTATTACAATGGCAAAAAGGGAGAAATCAGTGGGAATGTAAATTACCATCGAAAACAGTTTTTGGCACAGTAAATAAGGGAGGATTAAAAGTATCAAGTTCAGGAAGAATCCAGTGTGAAAATGATAACGAGATGTTGTATTGGAATGCAAAAAAAGATCATTGGAGCTGTGGAAATGCAGGCAGTACAATTACAATGACAGATATTGATGGAGTAGAAATATCACAAAATCCAACAAGTGGAGACATCATGTACTTTGATGGAACAAGTTGGATAAACAAACCAATCCCTGATGTAGTTAATGGTAATTTTTTTGCACAAAATGGTAATTCATTTGGACAAATTGCACAATTAGGTACAAATGATAATTATGCATTACTCCTCAAAACAAATGGAGTTGAAAGAGTGAGAATTACTGAGGATGGAAATGTAGGGATTGGGACTAGTAGTCCGCAAGCATCATTGCACATTAATCCATCAGATATAAAAAATGGAACAGGAACTATTACTGTAGATAGTGCAGCGAAGGTTACTGGCATTGGAACACATTTTTTATCGGAACTTACAACTAAAACAACAATTCTAAAAGTTGTAGATGATTTGGGAATTGAAAGGGAATATGGAATTAGAAAGATCGTGTCAGATACAGAATTGTACATTAACGCCGCTACACTAAATATTTTTACAGATGCTTCTTTTGAATATTACAATATAAGTCTTTACGCAGAGGATCGTATCAAATCAATAGGAGGGTTTACACATCAATCGCTAGACGGTAAACATTCTGGCTTTACAGGTGTTTCACATTCAGATACACCATGGATGGGAAGTTACTTTGGAGGTCAACGATATAGAGGAACTAGTGAAAATCCCTTGGCAGTACACAATGGCGATGTAGTTACAGCCCTAGATGCAATGGCTTTTGAAGGTAATAGTTTAAATCGATTAGCACAAATTCGTATGCGTGTTGATGGTAGTGATTTTACAAACGGTATACCTGGTCGTATAGAATTTGTCACAAAGGGTTTAGATGGAATCATGAAAAATAGTATGGTTATTAAAGGCAATGGCAACATTGGCATTGGCACTGATAATAATCCACACGTATCATTAGAAAATGCAGGACGATATTTTCACGGTGATTGGGATGTGAGTCATGAGTTGACATTTCCAACATATGGCAGAAGTCGTCCAGATATTGAAGTATCAAAAAATGCTATTACGGCTCAGGATGCTCGGATATGGACACAAACATTTGGTGTAAATAATTTTGCAAGTACGGGCGTTATCTCAGATGCATCAAGAGTATCTATGTTGGCTCATGGGTCAGAGAGGGCGCGAACGAGATGGGGATTGCCGACTTTGGCTGGATATAGTGAAATTGTAAATTTAGGAGATGAGGGGTCATCGAATCCAGGTGACACAAGCCCAGATGGCTTGATCATTGGTAATTATGAAGCTGATCCACTTATTTTTGGAACAGATAATTTAGAAAGGATGAGAATTACGCCATATGGACGTGTGGGAATTGGAACAGATAATCCTTTATCCACGCTTCATGTAAAAGCTAATGCAGATCCTCCGCCAGGTCCTTATGAGCCTAAATCTGCTGACATTATTTTGGAGTCAGATGGTGGAGGTGTATGGGGATTTAGAGCATTAGCTACAGATGCGATTGTACCTGGTCAGGATGCTGGCAGATTCTCAATTATCAATCGTAGTAATGGAGAAGAAAGTTTTGTTATTGAACATTCTGGACACGTTGGCATTGGCACAGATAATCCTCAATACAAGTTACAGGTAGATGGAGATATTGTTCCAGAATTAAATAATACGTACAATTTAGGCACATCATCTCTGAGATGGCAAGATCTTTATCTTGGCCCCAGTTCGCTTCATATTGGTGCGGAACATAATGAGGGTATTATTAGTTACGATACAACGGATAATTATTTAGGTTTCGATTCAGATGGAGATAGTCAAGTTGAAATGATCATAAATGATAATGGACAAATGTTTGTTGGTTCAGAGCCTCCTCTTGGATTTGGTTTAATTCCATCTGCATCAAAATTAGCTGTTAATGATGGTAATTTATCTATTCATGGAGGGGATTTAACAGTCAACAGTACTGCACTTGGATATGCTGGCAGTGCAGGAACGATGATTCATGCAAATACAATTTCTACATATGCCACGACTGGACCAGGAACGCAACATTTACGATTAGCCCCAGGAGATGCAATGAGTAGCGTGATTATTGGTAATGTGAATAATCCAAATAAGGAATTACATGTTGCAGGTCAGATCAAGAGTGAATCACCAGATGGTGTTAAGGATCCATCATATCATTTTGAAAATACATTTACTGCACAACAGTGGAGAATTCATCAGGATATAGATGAGGGTGAAAATCTGATGTTCAGAGATGAAAACTTAACTCGACTCATGATAGAAAATGGAACTGGAAATGTGGGAATTGGAACAATTACGCCAAATGAAAACTTACAGGTTGCTGGTGCAATAAATTTAGGTACAACCACAAATACAAATGCAGGATCGATCAGATGGACTGGTACAGATTTTGAAGGGCATGATGGATCGAGCTGGGTGTCATTTACGTCTGGTGGTGGTGCAAGTGCGATAAGTGGTCTTACTGATGGAATTACTGGGACAACAAGTGTCTTTCTCGGAAGTGGTGCGGGTATAAATGATGATCTCACAACAAATAGCAATACGGCAGTTGGCATCAATGCATTAAATACAAATGTCAGTGGACATGAAAATGTTGCATTTGGACACAACGCATTGCAATCACATACCAGTAGTCAGTCTGCAGGATTTGGTGTAAATTCTTTACAAAGTAATACTGGATGGGGCTCAGTTGGCGTTGGGTACAATGCTTTACAAAATAACACTGGTCTTTATTCTACTGGAGCTGGATATCAAGCGCTTCGAAATAACACTGGTGGAGCAGCTTCTGGATTTGGGGCAAGTGCACTTTATGACAATACAGGTCTTTATGTTTCTGGATTTGGAGCAAATGCTCTTTCGGATAACACTGCTGATTATGTGTCTGGATTTGGATATAATGCTCTACAAAGTAATACAGGAAATTATGCTTCTGGATTTGGATATAATGCTCTATATAATAATACCAGTCAAGCAGCTTCTGGATTTGGAAGCTTTGCTCTCATGAATAATGCTTCTGATAGTGCTTCAGGTTTTGGATATGGCGCACTTCGAAATAATACTGGTAATTATTCTTCTGGATTTGGCAGAAGTTCTCTATGGTATAACACAGGAGAGGAAGTAATAGGATTAGGTAGAGGCACATTACTTTATAATCAAGGAGATGATAATGTTGCTGTTGGTGATGGAGCATTTAATAATTTTAACGGTACAGGAACTCCTAAGACATTTGCACCCAGTAGTGTTAATGTGACAACTAACAGAATTACACTGGCAGGACATAGCTTTGGTAATGCAGGGGATTATGTAAATTTACGATTTACAACGGGAGGTACGCCACCTGGTGGACTGTCTAACAATGGTATTTATCAATTTAAGATTATTGACACAACTACACTTGAGTTAGCAGAGGGTAATCAAATTGGTAATATTACATCACAAGGCTCAGTTGCACATTATCTTGAAGATCAAAATGTATACACAAATTCAACAGCACTTGGTTACAATGCAGAGCCAACAGCATCAAATCAAATGATGCTTGGCAACGGTTCACTTTATGAAGTTGTGCCCGCATCTGATGCAACACAGATGCTGGGATCGGGGTCAGCGAGGTGGCATACAGTTTTTTCTGCAAATGGTGTGATGACAACATCAGATACAAATTTCAAGAAAAACATTACAAATCTTAATTATGGTTTAAGTGAGCTTATGCAAATAAATCCAATTAGTTATAATTGGAAAGATAGTGAGGTAGGAATAAATAAAAAAATAGGATTTTCGGCACAGCAGTTACAAACAGTCATCCCAGAAGTAGTGAGAGAAAACAATGGAGTACTTGGAGTGTTTTATTCAGATATAATTCCACTTACAGTAAGTGCAATCCAGGAACAAAATATCACAATTACATCAAATACATTAAAGACAGATGCAAATATTTCGACTCTCACACAATTACAAGACTCTATTGATACACAACTTACAACAATAGCAAAGATCTTTGGAACACAATTAGCAGAAAATGGAACAATGCAAGATAATGTCTTACAGATGCAACAAGATGCAAATAACCAATCAAATTTATTAGATTCAATAGATTCAAAAGTAGGTTTAATGCAAACACAAGTAGACACAATAGATGAATTACAAACAAGTCTCACAGATTTATTAATTGCACTTGATGAAGACAATCTTCTATACACAACAGATGAAGGCGGCCTCACACTTGCCGGTGTACTTAATGCAACAAAGATCATTGCAGATGATATTGAAACCGATGCATTAACAACGGGAAAATTTGCAGTCATGGAAGATGAAGATTCTCAACACATTGGCTCTGTAGTTATCAAAGAAGGCACATTAGAAATATCTATTCAAACAACTGATGTGCGTGCAAATAGTCATGTATTTGTTACAGTAAAGGATGCAGACCGTTCGATTTTTGCACACGTTGAGAACATTATTGATGGTGAAAGTTTTGTCATTGGATTAAATCAAGAGTCAGATGAGGATGTACAGGTGGATTGGTGGATTGTTGATGTTATCAAAGAAGATAAAATCACTTCAGTGAAATAAATTGATGACATAGATGTAAAGATTTATATAAAATAGAGCACAAAAGAAAAAGTAACTTTTTATAAGAAAGTTACTTTTTGTATATGCTCGTGTATCGCAGGGCTGCGGTTGACCAAAAGACAAAAATGCTGTACCATTGGTAACTAATGTGGTTCATTTTCTATTTATTTTAATTATATATGGTAGTAAAGAAAACTTCTCGTAAAAAAGCAACGTCTAAAAAAAATAACAAAAATTCAAATCGAATTTATATTCATAATGCGCGCGTAAATAATTTAAAAAATGTTTCAGTTGATATTCCGCGGGATGAGTTGACCGTTGTAACTGGTTTGTCTGGCTCAGGGAAGAGTTCTTTGGCCTTTGATGTGATCTATGCAGAGAGTAACCGTCGTTTTATGGAGAGTTTATCAACACATGCACGCAGTTTGATGGGTGTGATGAATAAGCCAGATGTGGATCGTATTGAAAACATTTCTCCAGCAATTGCAATTGATCAAAAAAGCGTTGGGAAATCAATACGTTCAACTGTTGGGACAATGACAGAAATCTATGATTATTTACGAATCCTTTTTACTACGGTTGGCGTGCCACATTGTCCGTTCACAGGTCGTCCGTTAAAACGAAAAAGCACACGTGATATTGTTGCAAAAATTATGGCATCAGATAAGGGGACAAAAATTACAGTTTTAGCGCCATTATCAGATGAAAAGAAAAAAGATAGTAATATACTCAAAAATATAAAACAAAACGGGTATGCCCGTGTACGCTTCAATAACAAAATTATGCCAGTAAGAGATGCAGAGCTTATTGTTAGCGATGATGTTTCAAGTCGTATTGATATTGTAATTGATTCTTTGGTCAATGATGGAAATGAACTTGATCGTGAATGTCTGATGGACTCTGTAGAAACTGCGATGAAATTATCACAAGGATTGTGTATTGTGGCATATGATGAGTTTGAAGAAGAATTTTCACAAGATTTTTATTGTAAAGAATCAGGATTTGTTTTATCTGAATTAACACCACGATGCTTTTCTTTCAATAATCCTGATGGAGCGTGTTCTGATTGTGATGGTATCGGTATTAAAAATGAAATTAATGCGTCGCTTCTTATTCCAAATGATGAACTATCTATAGAAGAAGGAGCAATTCATATTTGGAGTAAATCAGGTGGAAAAAATACAGCATTTAGTAAACATAAAAAAAGTTTAGAAAACCTCTCAAAAAAATATAAATTTTCACTTTCTAAGCCAGTAAAAAAGATCTCAAAAGAAAATCTCGCAATTATTTTTTATGGAGAGCCAAAAAAAGAGAAGGGTGACTTTAATGGTATTATTTTTGATTTGGAAGAAAGATATAAAAACACAAAGTCAGATTATATGCGAAAAGAATTGGAAAAGTATATGGTTGAGAGAACATGTTCATTGTGTGAAGGTAAGCGACTCAAAAGAGAATATCTTGCTGTGACAGTAAATGAAAAGTCAATTGATAAATACACATCGATTGCGTTGGGTGATTTTGTGACTTTGATCGAAGATGTAAAAAAGATGGACGGTATTAATAAAACAGAGCGTGCAGCTGTAAGTGTTTTGGTTGATGAGATGGCGTCACGTGCACGGTCACTGTGTGATGTCGGTGTAGATTATTTAACATTGTCACGATCCAGTAACACACTTTCTGGTGGGGAGGCACAACGCATTCGGTTGGCTGTACAAATAAAATCAGATTTGACGGGTGTTATTTATGTGCTTGATGAGCCAACGACTGGATTGCACAGTAGAGATACGGTCCGTTTGATAAGGGCAATGAAAAAATTACAAAGTGCAAATAATACGTTAATTATTGTGGAGCATGATCCTGATGTTATGAAAGAGGCTGACTGGATTGTCGACATGGGTCCTGGAGCAGGAGATGATGGGGGTGAATTAATTTTTTCGGGTACGATGTCACAAATGTTAAAATCGAAAACAAAAACAGCGCAATATATATCTGGTAAATTAACGGTAACAGACAAAAAACGAAAGCGTGAAGGCACAGGAAAAAACGTGTCTATTAAAGATGCGCGAGAAAATAATTTACAAAAAGTATCTGTTGATTTTCCACTTGGAAAATTTATAACAGTATGTGGTGTTTCTGGTAGTGGTAAATCTACACTTGTACATGATATTTTATCACGTGTGTTAGCAAAGAAATTTCATCGGTCAACTGTGGAGCCAGGTGCGCATAAAAGGGTTACAGGATTGCAAAATATAAACAAGGTAATTATGATCGATCAAAATCCGATTGGTCGTACGCCACGCTCAAATACAGCAACATATACAGGGGTATTTTCACATGTGCGTGACCTCTTCGCTGCGACAGACATGGCTATTGAGCGCGGATTTGATGCGAGTCACTTTAGTTTTAATATGCGAGGCGGTCGCTGTGAAGTGTGTCGTGGTGATGGATCTGTAAAAGTTGAGATGCATTTGTTACCAGATATGTATATTCCATGTGAAGAATGCGGTGGCAAGCGTTATAATAGTAAAATATTGGATGTGGAATACAATGGTGTGACAATTGCGGAAGTATTGGATATGAGTGTTGATTATGCATATGAATTTTTCAAAAGCAAGCCACTTATTGCTGCAAAATTACAAGCAATGCAAGAAGTTGGTTTGGGATATATTCAACTTGGGCAGAGCGCAACAAATTTATCTGGTGGTGAAGCACAGCGAATTAAGCTTGCAACGGAACTGGCTCGTAAATCAACTGGAAAAACATTATATATCCTTGATGAACCAACAGTTGGATTACATTTTGATGATGTAAAAAAATTATTACAAATGCTTGACGCACTTGTTGACAAAGGAAACACTGTGTTAGTGGTAGAACATAATACAGATGTTATTAAACATTCTGATTGGGTCATAGAGCTTGGTCCGGAAGGTGGTGCGCTCGGCGGGGAACTCATTTTTGCAGGATTGCCAAAAGATCTTAAAAAAAATAAAAAAAGTCCAACAGCAAAGTTTTTGTAAAAAGATAAAATAAAAAAACATTATGAATTGTTTTATGCACAGCTGTGCATAATTCATTTTGTTTTTTTCAAATGATGTGAATAAGATCTTGTGTAAAAATATTATTGCAACAATAACATATTATGATGTTTTGGATTATCCCCTAACGTCATTTGAAATATGGAAACATTTGATTCGTTGTAGTGTAGATAACAGTACTAAAACATGGTCGTTGACACAGGTTGTCGAGGCATTGAATGATTGTGATTTATTGAAATATGTTGATCAGAAAAATGGAATGTATTTTCTGTTTGGGCGTGATAAATTGGTGAAGTCCAGACGAGATCGAGAATATATCAGTTTTCGAAAGATGCATAAATTGCGACGCATTGTGTCTATTTTGCGTGTGAGTCCGTTTGTACGCATGATTTGTGTTACGGGTAGACTTTCATATCATAATTGTGAGCGTGGGAGTGATCTGGATGTTTTGATTGCGTATAAATTTGGACATATTTGGACGGGGCGTTTCATGATGACAGTACTCTCACATATTTTTGGTGTACGACGATATGATGATAAAACAAATAATCGTATTTGTCTAAATTATCACATTACAACAGAGTCACTTGCTGTGCCAACACGTGATTTGTTTGCAGCGCATGAGTATGCTTTTATCATTCCAATTTTTGATACAAAATATTTTTCACAATTTTGCAAAAAAAATATGTGGATTCAAGCATATAAGCCACATTATAGTTGTAATAATACAATACATACATTGACTCTTTTTGATAATATCATTACACGATCAATTCGATCATTTGGAGAAATGATTCTTGCTGACAAGGCAATGGAAAAAAGATTAAAGAAATTACAACAAAAAAAGATCATGCAAAATCCAAAAACAAAAAAAGAAGGTGCTTTAATTTTATGTAATGATGAACATCTCATTTTTTTACCACAACCACATGGTCCGATCGTGTTTGGAGAATACAAACGTCGGTTTGAGGCACTTGAAATTGATTTTTAATCTTGCTAAAAAACGAGGAATGTGCTAATGTAATACGTTAATTATAATTTTTTGATTGTAATGAAATATTATATTATTATATTTGTTGTAACGATTTTTATTGTTGCTGTGCCGATTCAAACGAGTGCTGGAGATATTGCAGTGATGTCGCAATTTGATAGAAGTGAGCGATATGACGTTGAGAATTCTCGCATATATCAGGTTGAAGGTAATTCTATGAAAACTTTAGGATTTGCGCATGATGCATTTGTTACTGTTGTGCCAACAGCAGAAGCGCATGTTGGTGATGTAATTGCATTTGAGTGTGCGCACGATGAGTGTGATGGTGCATATATTAAAAAAATCGTGCAAAAGCAAAAATCGTGTTATTGGCTTGAGGGTCGTCAGGATATTTGGGAAGAAAATAATCAAAAAAGACAATCAATGGACTCTCGTACAACATATGGCTGGCTGTGCGGAGATGACATTGATATTTATGGTGTAGCTTTTTTAAAGGATGTCTAAAAGAAGCTTTAATTATAATAAAGAAACATCTATACAAGCGTGTAGATGTTTTTTATATTTTATGTGAGTATTTAGAGAAGATCTTCCATGTCATCTTCTTTGAGCTTGTCTATGATCTTTTTAACATTGTGAACTTCATCTCTGTGAGCAATGAGTATAGCATCCTCAGTATCAATGATGACAATATCTCTGAGTCCAATCGTGGCGATTGTTTTTGATTTATTGCCAAAAAGAAGGCAATTTTCAGTATCAAATTTTTGTACTTTTCCACGGACAACATTTTTTTCTCCATTTTGATAGAAGTCATGTAATGTACGCCAATTTCCGACATCACTCCATACGAGATCTGCAGGAACAACAAATCGCTCCTTTGGTGCAAGCTTTTCCAAGATGACAGTGTCGATAGGCTCGCGTGGTAATGACTTATAGATCTCAAGTTGTTTTTTATTAGAAATACCATCCATCTTTTCAAGTGCGTTGAGAATGTGTGGTGTATGTGTTTTGAGCATGTCAATAAAAGTAGAGGCTTTAAAAACAAAATATGCAGCATTCCACAGATAAGACCAGTGTGAGAAATATTCTTTGGCTGTCTTTGCATTAGGCTTTTCTTTGAAGGCTACTGCCTCAAAAACACGATTTTTATATTTTTTCGTAAACTCATCACCAAGTTGAATATAGCCAAGCTCAGTACTTGGTTCTGTGGGATTAATCCCGATGAGTCCAAATCGTTCTGGATGATCTTCAATTACAGAAAATGCTGTCTGTACAGTACAAACATAATTTTTAGGATTTTTGATTGCATGATCAGATGGTGTGGTTGCTATGATTGCGTCTTTGTCTTTTTTATAGATTGTACGTGCCACAAGTCCCATTGCAGGCGCTGTATCGCGACCACATGGTTCTATGATAATATTCCCCTCTGGTAATTCAGATAATTGTTCTTTTACGAGCTGTGCATATTGTTGTGTTGTGGAAACAAATATTTTATCAAAATCTGCAAGCGGACACACACGTTCAAAAGTTTCTTGTAAAAGAGTTTGTTTTTCATTTGTGAGACATTGAAATTGTTTTGGGTGATCTTTGCGTGAGATTGGCCAGAGTCTTGTGCCTGATCCACCAGCCATAATAACGATATAATTGTGATCTTTCATTTTAATTTGTGGTTTTATATTTACAAAGTATATTTTACCATTATTTTACTTATTTTGCATATTTTTATTTTGACAAAATGCTTTATTTTACATAAAATTGGAGACAAGTAAGGAGTTAAGAATTAACACTATATTATATGACACAAGCAAAAGAAGATTTTAAAGCACTTAAACCACGACGAAAAACACGGGTAGTGATGGTGGGAGATATAGCGATTGGTGGAGATAGCCCTGTTGTTGTGCAAACAATGACAAATACAGACACACTTGATATAGACGCAACGGTTTCTCAGATTATGCGGTGCGTAGATGCTGGAAGTGAAATCGTGCGTTTGACAACTCCGACAGTAAAGCATGTGAAAGCATTGAGGGAAATTAGAGAAAAATTGGCTAGTGAGCATGATTGTCATGTGCCGCTTGTTGCTGATATTCATTTTGATAAAAATGCAGCTTTTGCAGCACTTGAAGAGGCAGATAAAATTCGATTAAACCCTGGAAATTTGTTGGATTCTCGTGCAGATGATGATAAGGTTTTGACCGACGAAGAATATGCAAAAGAATTAGATAGAATAGAGGAGGGACTCATTCCATTTATAGAAAAACTCAAAGAAACAAAAAAACCAATTAGAATTGGTACAAATTGGGGCTCACTTTCAGGACGAGTGCTAGCAAGATATGGCAACACACCAGAAGGACTTGCTGAGAGTGTGATGGAATATCTGCGTGTGTTCAAAAAATATGATTACAATGAAATAGTAGTAGCAATCAAATCATCCGATCCAATGATAATGATAGAGGCAAATAGAATTTTGGTAGACAAAATGGATGAAGAAAAAATGGATTATCCAGTGCATCTTGGTGTGACAGAAGCAGGTAGTCAGGACGATGGTCGTGCAAAGTCTACAATTGGCATCGGTACACTTCTGATGGATGGTATCGGAGATACTCTCCGTGTGTCACTCACAGAACCACCAGAAGACGAAATACCAGTATGCTTCACAATCCTTCAAGCAACGCAGAGGCGCATCACAAAAGCAGAATTCATCTCATGCCCGTCATGCGGACGGACACTCTTTGATATAGAAACAGTCACAAAACAAATCAAAGAAAGACTAGGGCACTTAACAGGTGTAAGAATCGCCGTAATGGGTTGCATAGTAAACGGTCCAGGAGAAATGGCAGACGCAGATTTTGGATACGTCGGCGGAGCACCAGGTAAAATTAGTCTCTACAAAAACAAAGAAGTAATAGAATACAACATCCCAGAAGAAGGAGCAATTGATGCCCTCATTGAACTCATTAAAAAAGAAGGAAATTGGGTTGAGCCTGGGAGCCGTAATTAGCAACCTGGTTACTATTGTGTATGAACATACCATTGAACATACCATGGTATGTTCATCAATCAAAAACAGCAACGAGGCTTGTTGCTGTTTTTTACGTTTATAACGATTAGAACATTTATAATGTCCAATTTTATTTGAACTTACAAAAAACCAATATCCATCTTTGCGCTGTCTGTCATCATTTCTGGGGACCATGGTGGGTCGAAGGTTAGTTCTATTTTTACTTCTTTGACCTTTTTGTCTTCTTTTAGTACACGCACGATGTCATCGTGTATTACGTCGTAGAGAGGACACCCGATTGTTGTGAGTGTCATGAGTACATTAATTGTTGTGTCAGATTTTTTTTCTACACCATAAATAAGTCCCATTTCTGTGATGGGAATATTTAATTCTGGATCTATGACTGCGTCTAATTTTTTTATTAAGCCTTTGTCTTTTTTCATATGGTTACGATTGTCATTTCGATTGTAGCAAGGTGAAATGGAGAAATCTCTAAGTAGTAAATCTTAATAGAGTCTTACCGTTTTGAGATCTCTCGACTTCGTTATCACTACGCTCGAGATGACAAATTACATTATTTTTTGATCTTTCCATATTCGAGTGCTTTTTGAATTGTTTCTATGCCAAGTAGGGCACAGCGGATGCGGCCAATGCCAACTTCAATGCCGAGTATGTCAATGATATCGTCGCGCGTTATGGCGAGCGCATTTTCTACTGTGTCACCTTTTATTTTATCTGTAACCATTGATGTTGCTGCTTGTGAGATTGCACAACCCTCTCCTTCAAAATTGAT
This sequence comes from Candidatus Moraniibacteriota bacterium, assembly GCA_029938745.1. GTDB lineage: Bacteria > Patescibacteriota > Minisyncoccia > Moranbacterales. The sequence continues at coordinate 7,821 of JAOZUJ010000001.1, read as the reverse complement.
GTCATTAATGACGTCATTAATGACGTCGATAGTTACACAAATCTTATCACCACATGTTGGATTGTTCGCACATCGTTCATGCGTGGGATTATTAAGTTTGCCACTGTTTTGCGGATGATGATAATGTTCCAAAATTTCTTCTTGATAGAGGTCCATACTTGTATTTTAAAAAGTAGATTATTTGTGTATTGTCATTTCGGATGGAACGTAGTGAAATGAAGGAATCTTTAAATGAATAATTTTGTGATAATCTGATAATTTTGAGATCTCTCGACTTCGTTATCACTACACTCGAGATGACACGCTTTTTTAGTTAAGATAATATTTCGTCAACTTTTTTTAGTCCGTCAATGAATGCGTCTATGTCTGCTTTTGTGTTGTATACAGAAAAACTGACACGAGCAGTTGCATTTGTTTTGAGTGTTTCTAAATGTAGTGGCATTGCACAATGCTGTCCAGCTCTTATCGCCACATTTTTTTTGTCATCTAATATTGTCGCAATGTCATGTGGGTGATGGTTTTTTAATGTGAAGCTGATTGCTCCAGAACGAAGGCTAATGTCACAGGGTCCAAATATTTTTATATCATCCCCAAAATTTTCTACTAGGTTATTCGTACAATACGTTAATAATTCTTTTTCATGTTCTCTAATTTTTTCAAATCCAAAACTTTTAGCGTACGCAATGGCCTCTTGACTTGCGATTACTCCTGCGATGTGTGGCGTGCCGGCTTCTAGTCTGTGAGGCAGTTCGCGAAATGTGGTGCACGCAGTTGTTACTTCTTGGATCATTTCACCGCCTGTAAAAATTGGTGTTAGTTTTTCTAAGTGTTCTTTTTTTCCATAAAGCACACCAACACCCGTTGGTCCGAATAATTTATGCATAGAAAAAGCCAAAAAATCACAATCTACGTCAGCAACATCGAGTTTCATGTGTGCCACAGATTGCGCAGCATCGACAACAATTAAAGTATTTTGATTTTTTGCACGTACCTTTTGTGTAAGCTCTTTTATAGGATTGATCGTGCCAAGTACATTTGAAACATGTGTGAGCGCAAGAATTTTTGTATTCTCATCAATTAATTCCAATAATTGATCAGTATCAAGTAAACCGTCATCTGTGATTGGCGCAACACGAAAATCTGCATGAGTGTGTTCACATAATTGTTGCCATGGGATAAAGTTTGCGTGATGTTCCATTGCCGTAACAACGATATTATCAGTGTTTGAAATTTGTGAAGTTAGTCCATGTGCAATCATGTTGAGGCTGGCAGTTGTTCCAGAAGTAAAAACAACTTCTTCTAATTGTGCGTTGAGAAAATTAGCAACAACTTTACGAGACATTTCAAATTCTTCCGTTGCCTTTGTGCTTGCCTTATAAGCACCACGAGCAATATTTGCATTATAAGAATTATAATATTCCAACAACTTTGCAGTAACAATTCTCGGTGTAAGTGAGGTAGCACAAGAGTCAAGATAAATAAGGCTTTCATCTCGCGTAAAAATGTCGTAATCTCTTTTAATAGCATCTATATCCATACATATAACTTTATGTGATTTGAAGGTAAAAGTCAAAGGCCTAATTCAAATTTTTTGAATTAGGCCTTAACATCCATTCTACAAGTTTTTTTTGAATTTCTCTACACCAAGTTCGATATCATGCGCAGCACTTGAGTTCATTCCCACGGGTCTTAATCTTAAATAAATACCTGTGGGATTGAGATTTTTGTGATCTTTACCACAATCTGAACAAACTATTAAGGTTTGTCCACTTAGTGGTATTTCAAAATCTCTTCTCAAAAAATGAGAGTTACCGCAGTTGTAACAGCGTGGCTTCCCCAGTAGATCACCAACTATGTTACGTAGTCTGTCAACAAATATTATGAGTATTGACCAAATAACTACAGCTAACAAGCAACAAATAATTATTGCCTTATAGCTTATGGAGGTAGCAAGAATTCCAAGGCATGTGAGAGCAATAATAAACATTACTGTCAATAAAAGTGTTTTCACAGACAAAGAGAGAAAGAAGAAGAAAAAACTTTCCGATATCTCATCATTTATAAATTGTTGACAAAATTTTGAAATAATCATCAAACAAAGTGATGATGATAGGAAAAATGCAACAAAAATATTGATAAAATCTATTATTACATTATTCATTTTTGCCTCCTGTTTGGTTTATGTAAAGAACTGTTTTTTTATTGACATGTTATTGTATAATGTTTTGGTGCAAAAGTCAAGAACAAGACTTTCTCAAAACTTTAGTGTTAGTTTGAACCTTGAAAGGGCTATATTGTGGCATTCTTTGTAATTAATGTGTTAATATGTAAAATAGTCTATTCTTTAAATGGTAGCTAATATGTTTTGGAAATTGCGAGCATTAATGAACAAAAGGGAGATTCATCGAATTCACATTGCACACACACTCCGTGCAATTGCATTGTCTGTAGTTAGTATATATGTTCCCATCTATCTTTTGACATTAGGATATTCATTGTCAGAGGTTATTATCTTTTATATGATTTTTCATATTAGTGGTCTTTTGTTTACATTAGTTATTATTTCACCCCTTATTAATAGATATGGCTTGATTCGTACATTGAAATTATATTATCCGATAGAAATTTTATTTTATATTTTATTGTATGTCTTGGCAATATATGCAATTCCACTGTGGGTTGTCGCTGTTATTGGTGGTATGGCGACATTTACATATTGGGTTCCACTAAATATTTTACTTGTAAAACATACACATTATGACAAAATGGGAAGTGACCTCGCTACTTTTTTTGCCTTACCAAAAATATTTAAAGTGGTTGGTCCGTTGATTGGTGCAATTCTTGTGCCAACGGTTGGTTTTTGGTCAGTTTTTGTATTAGCAATGTTCGGTCTTATTTTATCATTTATTCCTCTTGTTGGCATTAAGCGTAGTAGCGTATCAGCAACGCCTCAATTGCGAGAAGCATTTCAAAAAATGCGAAAAAGGAAAAAATTATTTATTTTGGAGATATTTGATAATATTCTTGAAGAATCGGAATGGTTTTGGGGTATTTATATATTTTTGATTATTGGAACATTATCTGCACCAGGTATTGCTGGAAGTTTATCAGCAATTGGAGGTATATTATTTTTGTTATTTGTTGGAAAGGCTGCGAATAAAAATGCTCGTATGTTAATTCTTACCGCTTCCATCTTTATGGTTATTGTATCAATCCTACGTATTTTTGTTGTTGTCCCACTTAGTGTTTATGTTGTAACGCTATTTGGTTCATTTGTTATGACGCTTTTTCTTGTACCATATTTTAGCGTTATTTATCGTGCAGTGAAGAACAAAGACAGTGAAGAATTTATTATTTTGCGTGAAATTCCAACGGTTTTTGGTCGGTTGATTGTATTTTGCGTGATCTTGTTTACGGCTAGTTATCCACAATATTTCTTCATTTTGCCAGCAATTGTAAGTGTTGTTATATTCAGTATTTTTCTTTTTAAAATGAAAAAAATATAATTCATAAAAAGATAGATATTTTTATGTAATTTGTGCTAAGATATAGTGTATGACAAAGAAAGTACAAAAACAATATAACATTTTATGTGACATCGATGATTCTGCTGATGTCCGTGCTTTGAATAGTAAGCAGTTGAGGGAGCTTGGTGATGATGTTCGGTCTTTTTTAATTGAATCAGTGGCACAGACTGGTGGGCATTTTGGGTCTAATTTGGGTGTGGTAGAGCTTACTGTTGCGTTGCATCATGTTTTTGACACACCAAGAGATAGAATTATTTGGGATGTTGGTCATCAGGCTTATCCACACAAAATTCTTACAGGACGCAAAGATCAGTTTTGTACAATTCGACAAAAGGGAGGCTTAACACCATTTCCAAAGCGAACGGAGAGTAAATATGATGCATTTGGCGTGGGACATAGTGCGACATCAATTAGTGCTGCTATTGGTATGGAGAGAGCAAATCGTGATAAGAAAAACCCACCGTATATTGTTGCAGTGATCGGAGACGGCGCACTTACGGGTGGTATGGCATTTGAGGCGCTCAATCATGCGGGAGATATTGAATCAGATATTTTGGTGATCCTCAATGATAATGAGATGTCTATTTCGCCAAATGTTGGTGCAATGCATAAATATCTCACACGACTTATTTCATCGAAAAAGTTTCAGCATGTACGGAGAAGTAGTAAAGAAATTTTATCAAAGAAAGCGCCAACTGTGCATGAGGTTGCACGACGAGCTGAGCTTTCGGCAAAGGGGATGATCACGCCTGGCGTTCTTTTTGAAGAGCTTGGTTTTGGTTATTATGGTCCGATTGATGGGCATGACATAGGTGCGCTTGTTGATGTATTGGAAAATATCAAAGATATCAAAGGTCCACGATTATTACATGTTATAACGGAAAAGGGTAAGGGCTATAAATATGCAAAAAGTGATGCAACATCACTGCATGCCGTTAGTCCATTTAATCCAAAGACGGGCGAAAAAGTAGAAAAGAAAAGAAAGAAAAGTATCACATATACAGAGGTATTTGGTATGTGGATCAATAAGCGGGCTAGTAGTGATAAAAAATTACATGCAATTACACCAGCAATGTGTGAGGGATCTGGTCTGAAAGAGTTTCGAGATAAATATGCTAATCGGTATCATGATGTGGGCATTGCAGAACAACATGCTGTTACCTTTGCTGCTGGACTTGCCTGTGAAGGAAAAAAACCTGTTGTAACGATTTATTCAACTTTTTTGCAACGTGCGTATGATCAGTTTATTCATGATGTTGCAATTCAGGATCTTGATGTGATGTTTGCAGTTGATCGAGCTGGAATTGTTGGTCCAGATGGAGCGACACATGCAGGAAGTTTTGATTTTTCATTTTTGCGATGTGTACCACGTGTTGTGATCATGGCACCGGCAGATCTAAATGAGTGTATACAGATGTTAGATGTTGCGTATGATCATAAGGGACCAACGGTTGTGCGATATCCACGTGGAGGTGGACAGGAGTATATCGAAAATAATGACACACCAGTAAAAATGGGTAAGGGACAAATTGTCCGACATGGGCGCAGAATTGCTGTGCTAGCTTTTGGCGCAATGGTAGAACGCTGTTTGGACGTGGCAGATGAGTTGGGTACAACGGTGGTGAATATGCGCTTTGTAAAACCATTAGACACAAAATTACTTGATACACTTGCAAAAACGCATGATATTTTTGTCACAGCAGAAGATAATTCTGTTGTGGGTGGCGCAGGTAGTGGAATCAATGAATACGTACTGAATGCAAATATGACTGTAAATGTCAAAAATCTCGGGTTGCCAGATGAATTTACGACACATGGAACACGTGATGAGATTTTGGATGATGCAAGATTATCACAAGAGAAAATTATGAAATTTATTGCAAAATTATAATATGCAAACGCAAAAAATAAAAAAAATTGCTATATGGATATTAATAATCTGTCTGACGTGCTGGAGCATTGCTTTATTTTTTATTGATGTTGGGACATTTATTGAAGCAATTGGTATACAAAATGCGTATGTGAGTTTATTTCTCGTTGCCGTGGTCTCTGGTACATCATTTTTAACATCAGCATCATTTTATGCTGTGTTTTTTTCATATGCGACAACAGGATTAGTTGACCCAGTGATGATGGGTATTGTGGGTGGACTTGGGATGAGCATAGGGGATTCACTATTTTTTCTTGTTGCATATAAATCTGCAAATATCATGCAAATTGAAAATAATAAATTTTATATGAAAATATATAATTTTGTTGCACGTTTACCACATTGGGGTGTATACATATTTACATTTTTGTATGCAGCGTTTGTGCCAATGCCAAATGATATTTTGATGATCACACTTGGTATATTAAAATTTAAATACAGTCGAATCATACCAATTATTATTGCAGGAAATATTACACTCCTCACACTTATTGCACTCGGCATTTTTCATGTATCTACATAAGTTATGACAGATAATTATATTGTCATTGATGACAAAAAAATAGCATACACGATCAAAAAACGTAATCGCCAACGGCAAATTAATTTTATCGTACATCAAGATGGCACATTGGTTGTGACAGCACCAAAAATGTGTACACAAAAAATAATTGTCAGAGAAATACAAAAAAATCAGAAGTGGATCATAAAACACATTGGCAACAAATCACAGTATGTAACAGTAGATGTGTGTGTTATAAATCATATGAAAATAGCCATGAAGCCAATTATTGAAGCAAAACTTTTACAATTTAACTCATATTATAATTTTACATATAATCGTGTTACAATTCGTCATCAAAAAACAAGATGGGGCAGTTGTAGCAGTGAGGGCAATTTGAATTTTAATTGTAAATTGATATGTTTATCAAATGAACTCAGAGAATATATAGTAGCTCATGAGTTGTGTCATCTAGAAGAGATGAATCATTCAAAGCAATTTTGGTATTTGGTAGAAAAAACAATTCCAAATTATAAAGAACTGAGAAAAGAGTTGAAAAATGTAAAAATCTAATATTATTCAATTGAGATTGTTCCTATGGAAACTTCACTGCCATTAGACCCTTTCTTATAGTAGCTATTTTCATTACCGTATACTCCAGGAGCAATTTCATATGCTGGACCACCATTGATCGTTGCGCCAGGTAGCACTCGGCGTTGTTCATATTGATTTAGTTGTCCTTGAAATGCACGATTATTGCCATTGTATATATTTTGTCCGTCTATGATTACGCGATTTTGTTGTTGACCTTCTAATCTGATTCGATTTAATGGGAGGATACGTATCCTATTTGTTGGATTGGCTCGTATTATTTCAATACCTTGTGTAGATTGTTTTAATGCTTGCTCATGTGGATTGCGAATATGCATACTTCCATTTTGCGCGATTTGTTCACCAAACGCAGGAGAGCTAGCTGCCGCAGTGATGCCGAACGCTGCCGCACCAATAAGGGCACCCTTTTTTGCTTTTTCGCTAAGATTTCGTAATAATCCAGAATTTTTTTCTACAAAATCATCGTTTAGTAATTGCTCCATATTGCTGAGTACGTCGTTCATTTTGCCAACGCTCTCTTGTTCTAGTAGTTGTTGCGTGTCTACATTTTCCATTTGCTCCGCAACAAATTGTGTATCAGGTTTTTGGTGTGTTTCAAGATCATCTATTGTGTTTGCGTCATAACTATTTTCAAATGTCATAATTTTTTATAATTCAAATTAATTATTAGATTCCTCATTTTGCAAATCTTGTTTAAGATTTTCTTGATATTCTTGTGATTTTGTTAAAAATTCTTGTGTAAGTGTCATGAACTCTGCATGATTTTTTTCAGCCTCTTGTGACAAGCCTTCCATTTTTTCTTTTGGATTTGCACCGTCGTTTAATTCTTGTATCGCACTGGTAAGCGCACCAAATTCTTCGTCACTCATTTGTGATACACGTTCACTAATATCACTTTTTGCCTCATCTGAAAATTCTGTATTTTCATCAAGCAATTGGAGGAAAATGAGTCTTTCTTTCAGTGAAGACCAAAAAGATATAAGTTCATCTGGACGATCTGTGAACATCTCGATCATTTGTGAGAGTTCTTCGTCAGTTGCACCGTCCAAAAAAAGTGTGAAATCCTCTTTGTCATCATCGGATAGATCACTTTGATTGATGAGGCCGCTTATTGTTTGTGTTAAGTCTGTCATGATATATCGGTATTATGAAATTATGTATTTATTATAATATGTACAGTACTTTAATGCAAAAATGTATGTTGTATATTATATGAATATGGTACTATATGAATGTCATTAAATGTAAAA
>JAOZUJ010000185.1 GCA_029938745.1 Candidatus Moraniibacteriota bacterium | reverse complement strand
TATTTATGAAAAAAATATTTTTTAGATGGACGTCTTGCGGTATGAAATATTGTTAAAATAAATATTATATCATTTACAATTTGATAAATAATAACAAATGGTAATTTTGACACGATCATCTCTTTTGTCCCTCGTACAACACCGCTACGACCAATTTCTGGAAAGTCTCCAATATACTCAATTGTTTCCTCAATGCGCGCAAGAACGCTTTTTGCACGACAATCATCGTCGTCTACAATATATGCATAAATATTATCAACATCTTCCATTGCCTGCTTGGTAAATTTTATTTCCATACAATTTACTTTTTAAAAACTTTCCGCCATTCTTTTTCATTGCACACATCTCCATTTTCTACTTGTTTTTGTGCATTCTTAATACGCGTAATTTTCTCTTGATATAAATCAAGATATAAATCAATCGCCTCTTTGATAACATAACTCCTATCACGATCTTGTGCTCGCGCAACACGATCAAGCTTCTTTTTGTCAGACTCCTTTACGCGTAATGATATTGTCGTATTCATAATATTTTCTTATTTATTGTATTACACTGTAATACATTGTATCACAATGTATTATTATAGCCAAATTAAATATTTTTTTCAATCAAAAAATTCTTAATTCTCTCAAACATTTTTTTGTGACCATTGGCATTTGGATGATGCTCATCTGTAAGACCTTGTTTATCTATCATTCTTTTCTTCTAAAAAATTTATGACTTTTGCAAGCCTATTGTTAACAGGCACATCACGCAATTCTTCAATGGAAAGCAATTGTTGTATTTGCTTCGCGAGATCCAGATATTTTTTCTGGAAATTTTCACTTCTCATATTCAATTTGCTTAGTAACGCTGGATGAGATAAAGTCGTTAAAAAAGTTGCCAATAATTCACGTGATGAATCCCATGGATGACCAGATCTTTCATTTACTCGCTCTCCTGACATAAAAGAACCTTCTGCTAATTGATCAAGAAATTCGTCTTCTTGAATTTTCAAAAAATATTCCCTAAAATCATCATTTCTTTTTTCACCGCTATTATAGAGAATGATTTTAAATGATTTATCCATAGCATGCATCGTTTCATGATAAGCTGTATTTCTAAACTCAAAACGTTTTCGTTTTTCGGATTGTACACTATTGGCCACATGTTTCAATGTGTAATTAGTAAAGCGAATATTATACGAATCATCATCTTTGTCATAATCAAAATCAGCACCC
>JAOZUJ010000079.1 GCA_029938745.1 Candidatus Moraniibacteriota bacterium | reverse complement strand
CAGCGACAATTAGTGACACAGAGGATCCAGAATTAACAGCATTTTCTCTAACACCGTCAACAGTCGATACAACTTCAGAATATCAAACAATCATTGTGGAGTTTTCAGCAACAGATGATTTGAGTGGCGTTGATCAAAATAATATTTATATGAATCTAGAAGCAACAGACGGCAGTGGTCAGTCAATTTCTTTTTACAATTTCACACGAACATCAGGTGATGCACTCAGTGGTACTTATACTGCAACTACTACCATGCGACAATGGAGCCCTGGAGGTGATTGGGATATACAATATTTCAGTCTTCGTGATGAAGCAGATAATAGTAATGATATTTACAAAGACAATATCGAAGCATTGGAAGGGTCTGGAAGTGCAACTGTGAACAATGCAGCAACTAATGGTGATACAGAAGATCCAGAAGTAACAGCCTTCTCAATTTCACCTTCAACAGTTGATACAACATCAAGTGGTCAAACGATCACTGTGGAGTTTTCAGCAACAGATGATTTGAGTGGTGTTGATCAAGATAGTATTTATATGAATCTAGAAGCAACAGACGGCAGTGGTCATTCCATTTCTTTTTATAATGTTACGCGAACATCAGGAGATGCTCTTGATGGCATTTACACTGCAACAGCTACTATGCGACAATGGAGCGCTGGAGGCGATTGGGATATACAATATTTCAGTCTTCGTGATGAAGCAGGTAATTATGATGAGATATACAAAGCAGACATCGAAGCATTGGAAGGACCTGGAAGTGCAACAGTAACAAATACAGCAACTAATGGTGATACAGAAGCACCAGAGTTAACAGCATTTTCACTAACGCCCTCAACAGTCGATACAACATCAAGTGATCAAACGATTACTTTACAATTCTCTGTGACGGATGATGATTCTGGTGTAGCTGTTAATGATTTGTATACTGAAATTCAATCAACAGATGGTAGCTATCGAAATATTGATTTTACTGATTTTGCACGAGTATCAGGTGATAACATGAGCGGTGATTATACCGCAAGTGCAATTATTCCACAATTTAGTGCTACTGGTGATTGGGATATTGATGAATTAGGGGTGAGAGATGAATTTGGCAACAGGCGTGATTATGAAAAAGAAGACATTGAAGCATTGGAAGGACCTGGAAGTGCAACTGTGAACAATACAGCGACAATTAGTGACACAGAGGATCCAGAATTAACAGCATTTTCTCTAACACCGTCAACAGTCGACACAACATCAAGTGATCAAATGATTACTGTGGAGTTTTCAGCGACAGATGATTTGAGTGGTGTTGAGGTTAGTGAGTTGCGACTATATCTTGAAGCAACTGATGGTAGTTATCAAAATATGAAATTTGATAATTTTGTACGAATATCAGGTGATGAGCTTGATGGCATATATAAAGCAGAAGTGAATATGCCTCGTGGTAGTGCTGAGGGCATTTGGGATGTGGAAGATCTTAGAATTGAAGATGGTGTTGAAAATAGAAAATATTATGATAAGTCAGACATTGAAGAATTGGAAGGACCTGGAAGTGCAACTGTGAACAATACAGCAACAGACAGTGACACAGAGGATCCAGAATTAACAGCTTTCTCAATTTCACCTGCAACAGTAGACACTACATCTGATGATCAAGTAATTACAGTTGAACTTTCAGTAACGGATGATTATAGTGGCGTAGATATAAATGAACTTGAAGTTGATTTAGACTCAACAGAGAGTAGGGAAGAATTAGAGTTTGAATCATTTACACTAATAAGTGGAAATGAATATAACGGTGTGTATAGAGCGACAGAGAATATGCCACAAGGCAGTGCGATGGGCGATTGGGATGTAGTTGATGTTGATATAGAAGATCGAGTTGGTAATGGTAGGGATTATAACAAAACAGACATTGAGGCACTGGAGAGCCCTGGAAGTGCAACTGTAGTAAATGAAATTAATACAATACCTGATGTTGTGACATATGAAGATTTCAGTTTTGCAATAGAAAAAAATGAATATGAGCGTGGTGAAACGGTATATGTAAAAGCAGAAGTATCGGAGGAAGATGTAGATGAATACTATATTTTGAAAATTTATGCGCCAAACTCAAGTCAAACATCCATAACACCTTGCACATATGTTTCATCAGATATAAGCGGGTCGTATAGCTTGCCGATGGATGCGACAGAGAGTTCTGAATGGTCTGCACAGCTTATTCATTATGCTGATTCTATGTGTACTACGTCATCAGGAGAATCTGTTGCAAGTTCTGGATTTGCTGTGAGTGCAGCACCAGTAATTGATCAATCAGAGCCTGTCTATCGCTTTTGGTCAAAGAAAAACAAATCTCACTTTTACACAAAAAGTGAAGAAGAAAAAGATTACATTATTGCAAATTATGATGAATACACATGGAAGTATGAAGGAGTCGCATATTATGCACCAGATGACGATACACCAGGAGCAACGCCTGTGTATAGATTTTGGTCTAGTAAACACAAAGGACATTTCTATACAGCATCAATGGAAGAAAGAAATTATGTTATAGAACATTACGATGTTGATATATGGAAATATGAAGGAGTAGCATATTATGCATACAAAACAAATCAAGAAAACACAAAACCAGTTTATAGGTTTTGGAGTTCAAAAAATAAACATCATTTTTACACAGCAAGTGAAGCAGAAAAAGAATATGTGATAATACATTATGATGACTATGTATGGAAGTATGAAGGCAAGGCATGGTATGTTGCTGAATAAAGATTGATATACAAAAAACTACCCATTTTAATGGGTAGTTTTGTTATTTGTGAATAACTGATTGTGTGATATATTTATATTTAAAGTGCTATAAAATTAAATGAGAATAAATTTATGAAAAAGAGTATTTATATAATTTGTATATTATGTTTAGTAACCATTTTAAATGGTTGTAATAATGAACAAAATGACGAAGCTGTTGTTGAAATTAAAAATACGGATACGAACATTGCAAATAATATTGAGGCAGTTGATGAAAAGGAAAATGAAATTTTAGAAAAAAATAGTGATTTAAACAGCGATGATATGGTGGAAAAATTGGGTAGTGATATTGTCACTGAGAAAGATGTTAAAGATGAAAAAGATTGTGATGAAGGATTTGTGTATCACACTGAATTAAAAGAATGTTTTGAAATTGGTGGCGCTGTTGACGCAACAGAAACTGAAGTTGAAATAGATCCTATAGTTAAGGAGTGTAATGACAAAGGTGGAATTTATAACGCGCAAATTGAAAAATGCTTTATTGATTAAAAGTTACTGTAGTGCTAATAAAGAATGACCCATTTAATGACGTCATTAAATGGGTCATTCTTTTTATTATAGTGTTTTTTGCCATTCCCAGGAGTCTTTCATTGCCTCTGGGATTGTTTTTGTTGATTTCCAATCCATGACTATATTTATTTTTGTTGTGTCGGCCCAGCATGATTTCACGTCCCCAGCTCTTCGTGATCCTATTGTGTATTTTACTTTTGTATTATTTACTTTTTCAAATGCGTTTATTAATTCCATGACACTTGTGCCGTTTCCTGTGCCGACGTTGAATACGTCAAAAAATGGGGAAGTTTGTTTGTCTAGGTACTCCAATGTGGAAATGTGTGCTTTTGCGAGGTCTATTACGTGGATAAAATCGCGGATACATGTGCCGTCTGGTGTGTTGTAATTATTACCAAAGATCGTTAGTTCATCGCGAATTCCTGCAGCAGTTTGAGTTATATATGGCACGAGGTTACTTGGGACGCCACTCGGTAATTCTCCTATAAGATGTGACTCATGTGCGCCGATTGGGTTGAAATATCTGAGAGGGATTGCGTTTATTTTGGCACCACTTGTTATTACATCTTTGAGGATATCTTCGGCGATTGTTTTTGTATTTCCATAAGGATTTGTTGCTTGTTTGCGAGGGGATTTTTCTGTGAGAGGGTTTGTGTCTGGGTCGCCGTATACTGTTGCAGATGATGAAAAGACGATATTTTTTACATTATGTTTTTGCATCATTTCTAATACTACAAGGAGTGAGTTGATATTATTGCGATAATAGGGAATTGGTTTTTCTGCTGATTCGCCCACAGCTTTGAATGCTGTGAAGTGTATAATACCTTCAATATTTTTTTCTTTTTCAAAGACGCTGTTCATAAAATTACTATCTGTACAATCACCCTCGTACACCTTGGGTCGTTTACCAGTAATCTGTTCAATGCGATTAATAATCCACTTCTCTGAATTTGAGAAATTATCAACAATAATAGGTGTGTGACCCGCGTTAAAAAGTTCGACAGTTGTGTGTGAGCCGAT
>JAOZUJ010000019.1 GCA_029938745.1 Candidatus Moraniibacteriota bacterium | reverse complement strand
CCATCGTTGCACGAAAACGAAAACGACGTCCACCTTTTACCACACGTGTAACACGAGCTAAATCCAACAATTGTTGATCAAACTCAGATTTTTGTCGTCGACCTCTGCCTTTTTTCCCTTTTTTGATTGCCATATAGCCTTAATAAATACCAAGTAAATTAAAATTTTAAACCGCCTTTTCGAGCAGATTCTGCAATTGCTTTCACTTTTCCGTGATACTGATAGCCAGCACGATAAAATACAACTTCTGTCACACCCTCTTTAGTTGCTTTTTTTGCTATGAGCGTACCTAATTTTTCAGCACCTTCAACAGTATTTTTTGCACCCTTAATCTCATCAAGGTTTGCCCCAACTAATGTTGTATGATTTGTATCATCAATTATTTGTACAGACATGGAGCGTAATGATCGAAAAACATTCAATCGTGGCCGTGTAGCCGTTCCTGACACTTTTGCGCGAACACGACGTGCTCTATGTATTCTCTTATTGTTACGTATTTTTTTCATAAAATTTGCGTTACTTGTCTATTATGCTGCTGTTGCAGCTTTCTTACCTTCTTTACGACGAACATATTCATCCTCATACTTAAATCCTTTGCCCTTATATGGCTCAACTGGTTTAAGTGCACGAATATTCGCAGCAAATTGCCCCACTTGTTGCTTATCAATTCCAGTAATTGTCAAAATTTGCTCATCAATTGTCACATCAATCCCCTCTGGAATATCTACAAGCACAGGATGAGAAAAACCAAGTGCTAAATCAACTTGCTTACCCTTCACTGCCATACGATAACCAACACCATTGAGCTCCAATTTTTTCTCAAAACCTTCTGACACACCGGTAATCATATTTTCAATTAAGCGTGCAGTTGTTCCCCACATTGACTGTGCAATTTTTGCGTTACGTGCTTTTTCTACATGCACGCCATCTTCCTCAACAGTGACACGCACAGCATTATGTACAGTCATCACCAATTCTCCTTTTGTTCCCTTCACTGTTAATTCAGTACCTGAAACTTCAATAGTGACACCACTGGGAATTTCAATTGTCTTTTGTCCAATACGACTCATATATTTACATTAAATTTATCCTAATTTACCACAGTTCACAAATAACTTCACCACCCAAACCTTTTTTGCGTGCATCTTTACCAGTCATCACACCTTGTGATGTTGAAATGATAGAAATGCCATATCCATTTCTAACTTTGTGAATATCATTTTTCTTTATATAGCTACGCTGTCCTTGTGTGCTAATCTGACGAATACTTTCGATTGCTGGTTTTTTAGCGATGCTAGAAATTTGTTCATATTTTAACGTAATACGAATATCTTCAAATTTCTCATTATCTTCATTTTGCATACGCTCAACCTTTTCCACAAAACCCTCTTTTTGAAGAACTTGCGCAATAGAAAATTTTAATTTAGACATTGGCATAACAACTTCACTGTGTTGTACAGTGTAGGCATTGCGCAGTCGTGTTAACATGTCACTAATTGAATCGATCATAATTACTTTATCATTTAAATATCAAATATTTTTTGAAAAATTTATAATTTACCAGCTACTTTTCTTTACTCCCGGCAATTCACCTTTACTCGCTAATTCACGAAAACAAATACGACAAATACCAAAATATCTCATATAACCCCTTTTGCGACCACACTTCCAACAACGATTAACTTTTCGGGTTGAAAACTTTGGTGTTTTCTTTGCTCGTGCTTTTACTGATGTTTTTGCCATAATTATTATTGTTCTAGATTAAATTATTCTTCTTTTTCCAATGGAAATCCCAATACGCGATATAGTTTCTCTGCATCATCTTTATTATCTGCAGTAGAAATAACCGTGATTTGAAAACCAAATGAATTTTTTACATTTTCCGCAACAATTTCGGGAAAGATCATGTGCTCTTTAATACCGACATTCAAATTTCCTGCATCATCAATAACACTTGCGTTAATTCCATGAAAATCACGTACACGCGGAAGCGATATAGAAACCAATCGATCCAGAAAATCCCACATTCTTTGTCCATGTAATGTCACTTTCATTCCAACATTTTGTCCTTCACGGATTTTAAAACCAGAAATTGATTTACTTGCTTGCGTCTTCACTGGCTGTTGACCTGTAATATCTCGCAAACCTGCCTCAACTTCAGCAATCGCTTCTTTATTTTTGATAAATTTCCCTATACCTGTATTTACAACAACTTTTGTAATACGTGGTACAAGCATAACATTATCTACACCAAGATCTTTTTGCAGACTTGGAAGAGCGTCGCTATACCGTTGTTTAATTGTTTTTACTGTACTCATAAATATAAATTATTCTATTTCTTTACCACTCTTTTTTGATACACGCACCTTCGAACCATCCTTCACAACAAATCCAACACGTGTTGGCTTATCTGTGTGTGGACATACAAGTGCAACATTTGATATATCAATTGCTGATTCTATTGTAATTCTCTCTCCTTTTTGGCCTGCCTTCTTTGGCTTTACATGTTTCGTTACCATGTTTAACTTTGTTACAGTCACAGTCCTATCATCTGGAGACACCGAAAGCACCTCACCGCGTTTTCCACGATCTTTACCTGCTAAAATTTGAACTTTATCACCTTTTTTGATCTTCAACATAAATATTTCTTTACTTTCTTTACAAAACTTCTGGTGCCAATGACACAATCTTAGTATACCCCTTTTCACGCAATTCTCGTGCAATTGGACCAAAAATACGTGTTGCCCTCGGCTCTTTCGTATCTGGATCAACAATTACAGCAGCATTTTCATCAAATCTGATATATGAACCATCTTTACGACGAACTGCCTTTTTCTGACGCACAATTACAGCCTTCACAATATCACCAGATTTCACAATTCCACGCGGTTCTGATTTTTTTACAGATGCAATGATAATATCACCAATCTGCGCATAACGACGTTTTGAGCCACCAAGAACCTTGAAACACTCAATGTCCTTTGCTCCCGAATTGTCAGCTACTTTTAGCCATGTTTCTGCCTGAATCATACGTTTTCTCTTAAAAAATCTTTAAAATTATTTTACTACAACAAATTTCTTTCCTTTACTCATTGGACGCGATGATTGAATTTCGACTGTATCACCTACTTTATATGAATTATCTTCATCATGCACTTTATACTTTTTCGTAGAAAGATACTTTTTACGATATTTTGGATGTGTCTTAAATGTATCCACAGCCACAACAATCGTTTTATCCATTGCATCAGACACGACAGTTCCTTTCATCGTCATTAATTGTTTGTTCTCTTGAGTCATAAACTTACTTTATAAAAAATATTACGCGTTCGATTCCTTTTCTTTTATTACTGTCAGGACGCGTGCCAAATCCTTCTTTGCGTTACGAATATCATAATTATTTTGTGACTTATTCATCGCAATATCAACTTGATTTTGATGAATGCTTACTTTAAGCTCGTCTGCCACAATAAGTAACTCTTCTATGCTTTTTTCTCTCATTTCAACAACTTTCATATCTTTGATCTTTAATTACTCATTATGCTTAGACACAAATCTCGTCCGTACACCCAACTTATGTCCTGCAAGTCGACAAGCTTCTCTTGCAGTTTTCTCATCAATTCCATCAATTTCAAATATAACTTTACCTGCTCGTACCTTTGCAACATAGTGATCAACTGCACCCTTTCCTTTGCCCATCGGCGTTTCATCACCTTTCTTTGTTATCGGATGATCAGGGAAAATGCGAATCCAATATTTACCACTTCTTTGCATATATCGCGTAATCGTACGTCGTGCAGATTCGATCTGCCTTGCAGTAATAAGTCCTGATGTCATTGCTTTGAGGCCATAACTACCAAAACTAACTGTTCTTCCGCGCTTTGAATAACCTGACGGCAATGAACCGCGATGCATTTTTCTATGTTTTACTTTTCGTGGCATTAACATAATCTTTTTCCTACAAATTCACAAATTATTTATCCTTTCCTTTAAAAACTTCACCTTTATACACCCATACCTTGATACCGATTGCACCGTATGTTGTTCGTGCTACGTCACGTGCAAAATCAATATCAGCACGCAATGTATGCAATGGGATTGTTCCCTCAGAGAGCCATTCAACACGAGACATTTCTGCACCATTCAAGCGACCCGCTAACTGAATTTTCATTCCTTTTACATTTCGATTTTTCTGTGCTTGCTCAAGAGTTGTCTTGAGTACACGACGAAATGGCATTCGTTTTTCCAATTGCTCTGCAACACTTTGTGCAACCAGCGCTGCACTTTCTTCAAACTGCTTAATTTCTTTGATATCAACCTTAATGTCAACTTTTTCTCCTGAAAAAACTTCTTTTTTGATATATGCAATCAGATCTTCAATTCCACTTCCTCCACGACCGATAATCATTCCAGGACGAGATGTTTTTACAATCACTCTTACATCTTTTTCATTACGCTCAACTTCCACATCTGCGATTGCTGCGTGACGCCATTTTTTCATAATAGCGCGTCGCAATAACACATCTTGTTCCAACAATTTTTTATAATCATTACCACCAAACCAGCGTGAACGCCACGTTGTTGTGATACC
The DNA here is from genome assembly GCA_029938745.1 of Candidatus Moraniibacteriota bacterium. GTDB lineage: Bacteria > Patescibacteriota > Minisyncoccia > Moranbacterales. The sequence continues at coordinate 10,643 of JAOZUJ010000019.1, read as the reverse complement.
TAGTCGAAGACTTTTTGGATTTACTTTATGACCCATAATACAAATATTATTTACTTTTTACTTTATCTGTCGCCACCTTTGGCACAGACGTAGCCTCATCATCAGTTTTTTTCGCTGTTTTCTTCACAACTTTCTTTTCAACATCTTTCTTATCTTTCTTGTCATTTTTGACATCACCATCTTTTGCAACAACCTCTTTTTCTGACAGAATAATGCTAACACGTGACGTTCGTTTCAATATCTGTGACGCACGCCCATATGCTCGTGGTCGCCATCTTTTCAGCGTTGGCCCTTCTCCTACTGTAATATCAACAATATACAAATCAGATTCTTTCAATTTAAAATTATTCTGCGCATTTGCAACCGCACTTTTAAGCAATTTTTGCATCGGCTGAGCAGTTTTACGCATATCATAATCCAGCATCCCAATCGCTTCTGTTACCTGCACACCGCGTACACGATCAGCAACAAGACGCACTTTTCGTGGTGCTATACGGAGGTTATTTAATTGTGCTGTTACTTTTGTCATAATACTTCTTGTCTCGTCATAATCCTACACTTTATAGTGTACGGGATGTGAACGGATATTAATCTCTTTGGTAATAAAATTGCTACTATGTTTAAATTGCGTCTTTTTGTCGTGCTGCAGTTTCAAGATCTTTCTGCATTCGTCCGCCATGCCGTGTAAATTTCCTTGTTGGAGAAAACTCACCAAGCTTATGACCAACCATCTCTTCAGATACTAAAACATCTATAAAATCTTTTCCGTTATGCACTGCAAATGTAAACCCGATCATCTCTGGCGCAATTGTACACGCACGTGACCATGTTTTGATGACGCCTGTTTCTTTTGGAGTTTTACCTTCAATTTTTTTGATAACCCTCTCATCAATATATAAACCTTTTTTTAGTGATCGACTCATAATTTTTTGCCTATACTAATTATTGCTTATGTCGAGATTGAACAATGTATTTCTCGCTACTCTTTCCCTTTCTTCTTGTGCGCACACCCAATGCTGGTCGTCCCCACGGTGTCTTTGGATATTTCAACCCAATTGGTTGACATCCTTCACCTCCACCATGTGGATGATCTACTGGGTTCATCGCACTACCTCTCACTGCTGGTCGCTTTCCCATATGAAATGCACGTCCTGCCTTACCAATCTTTACTGTATTATGCTCAAAATTACTTACTGGACCAATCGTTGCATAACATTCTCCATTAATCAATCGAATCTCGCCAGAAGGCATTTTGATTTGTGCATATTTATCATCAAGGCTCATCACCAATGCACCACTTCCTGCACTACGAATAATCTGTCCACCTTTTCCAGCTTTCATTTCAATATTTGATACAATTGTGCCTGAAAGAATATTTTTAAGTTTTGTGCGATTTCCATCATCAACTGCAACATTTTCACCAGAAATGATTTTTGAACCAACACGCATCGCTTCAGTTGCTAATACATATCTCTTTTCACCATCAGCATATACCACAAGCGCAATCAGCGCGCTTCTATTTGGATCTCTCTCGATTGCAGTCACTGTACCAACAATATCAAATTTATCTTGTTTGAAGTCTACTTTACGATAAAGCTTTTTATGTCCCACTCTACGATGTCGCACAGAAATCTTCCCATTACTTCTTCCAGCTTTTTGATTAAGTGAAACACATAATGATTTTTCTGGTTTTTTATCCGTCACAGCATTAGGCTTTACAACTGACATGTTGCGCCGTCCAGCGTGATTTCTTTTGTATACTTTAATTGCCATAATTATTATCTAAGCTTTATTTATGCCTTACACTCCTTCAAAAACTGCAATATGATCTCCCTCACGTACCGTTACAATCGCTTTTTTATACAATTTCTGATACCCACGATCATACTTTACTGTACGCCTCTTTGGTTTCACTACAATTACATTAACATTTTCTACCGAAACACCATACATTTCCTCAATCACATCTTTCACTTGTTTTTTTGTTGTTTTCTTTTCAACGCGAAATGTATATTTATTCTTTGCAACTGCCTCATGTGATTTTTCTGTCACAATTGGTGCAATAATTGTACCATATGCAGATACCGTAGAAGTAATAACATCTTTTTTAGAAGCTTTTTTTTCTTTCTTTACTTCTTTTTTTGATGAAGTGTCAGCCTTTACAGGCTTTTTTACCTCTTTTGCTACACCTTCACCTTTATTATCTTCTGTTTTCTTACCAAAAATTCCCATATATTCTTTATCAATTATGCAGTGTACTTATTAGTTAACTGCTTCACTGAGTCTTTACTTAAAACTAAATATTCTGCGTTCAAAACATCATATACATTCAACTGATCAGTCGCCATTGCATTTACCTTCGGCACATTACGTGCTGCAACATAACTACCAGATTCATCTACTGAAAATCCAACAACCATACTCTTATCAATTCCCATCTCTGCAATCAATCCAGCAACAACTTTCGTCTTATTATCTTTAACAACCAATGATTCAATTACACGAACTTTATCACCACGAACTTTATCAGATAAAGCAATCATGAGTGCCTTGCGTTTCATTTTTTCATTAATTGATTTTTTGAAATTTCTATTTTTTAGTGGTCCAAAAGTCACACCTCCACCACGCCAAATTGGATTACGAATTGATCCTGTACGTGCATTACCAGTTCCCTTTTGTTTCCATGGTTTTTTACCACCACCACGCCTATCTGAACGAATTTTTGTATGAGCAGTTCCACTACGTCTATTTGCACTTTGCGCAACATAAACCTGATGTACGAGTACATCATTTTCATCAACTTCAAAAACAGTAGCATCCAATGTTACATCACCTGTCTTTTTTCCTTCTATATTGTATACATCTAGTTTTTTCATAATACTATTCAATCAAATGAAAATCAAATTTATTTATTTGCACTTACAATTTCTACAACACGACCAGCAACACCAGGTATAGCACCTTTAATTGCAATCATATCATTTTCTTTATCTACAGCAATCACAGTCAATCCCTGTGCTGTTGATCTATTTCCACCCATACGTCCGGCCATTTTCTTTCCTTTCAGAACATGTTGCGGATATGCGCTACCGATAGAACCACCAGAACGAAGTACATGACGATGTCCATGCGTTGCTGGTCCACCCTTGAACCCATGTCGCTTCACCACACCCTGAAAACCTTTTGCTTTAGATGGTGCAGACACACTAACCTTATCTCCAACTTCAAATACATCTACTGCGATTGTATCATTTTCTTTAAAACCTTCTATATTATCTACACGAAATTCTTTCTGATGTTTTACTTTTTTTGTCTTATCAATAGAAAGACAAACAGCCGTATACCCATCACGTTCTTCATTTCTGATCATCTCAATGGTATTTGGCACAACTGTCACCAAGGTAACATTTTGTGCACCATCCTCATTGTAGATAGTCGTCATTCCAGATTTTTTTCCTAAAACGAATTTCATAATCATTTACTTTCAATAATTCTAAATTTTTCAAATAAAAAACGGCTTATTAATGAAGCCAGATTATATCTTCCTGTACTTTATATCATAGTACAGAAAAATTATTTACTTGTCAAGACTTTCACAAGTCACACACAAGTAAATACATGATCTAGCTCGATTAGTATCCCAAATTCAGTATGTAAATACCATCAAAAAGAGACTTTAACGAAACTTTATTTTAAATATCAAATACGCTCAATAAAAAATATTTTTATATCTCACGTTTTTAATTTGCCTTTGTAACATTTTTCAATAAACAACATCCACGCAAACTACATCTTCACCTCAATACTTACACCAGCTGGCAAATCAAGATTAGTCAAGTCTTCAATCGTTTTTGGTGAAGGATTGATAATATCAATTAAACGCTTGTGTGTACGCATTTCAAATTGCTCTCTTGCATCTTTAGACACAAAAGTGGATTTGTTTACAGTTACTTTTTTAATCTGTGTTGGCAATGGTACCGGACCAACTACATTTGATCCTGTTCTCACTGCTGTTTCAACAATTTGTTTTGCAGACTTATCAATTACTTTATTATCGTATGCTTTAATTTTTATACGCACACGTGTTGCTGCTTCTTCTTTCTTCGCCATTGCGAAATAACACATTACAAATTAATTTCCTCATAACAATGAGAAAAGGGAGAACTTTAGCAAAGAGTGCTAAAGTTGTCCACTTTCATCATCATTTATTTGACAATTTTTGTTGCTACACCAGCGCCAACAGTTCGTCCACCTTCACGGATTGCAAATCGCATTCCTTCCTCCATCGCTACATCAGAACCAAGCTTTACTGTTAGAGTGATAGTGTCCCCTGGCATTACCATCTCTGTTCCTTCTGGCAAGATAACTTCACCAGTCACATCTGTTGTTCGGATATAAAATTGTGGTTTATAGCCTTTGAAAAATGGCGTATGTCGTCCACCTTCTTCTTTTGTCAAAATATATACTTCACATTCAAATTCATTGTGTGGAGTAATACTTCCTGGCTTTGCTAAAACTTGACCACGCTCCACATCCTCTTTTTTTGTGCCGCGAAGCAAAACTCCAGCATTATCACCTGCCTCACCATGATCAAGGTTTTTGTTGAACATCTCAATACCAGTTACAGTTGTTGTTTGTGTTTCACGAAGACCAACGATTTCCACCTCTTCATTGATGTTTACCTGTCCACGCTCAATACGTCCTGTTACAACAGTACCACGACCTTCGATTGAAAAAATATCTTCAATTGGCATAAGGAAATCTTTTTCTGTATCACGCTCTGGTTGTGGAATTTTTTCATCAAGTGCGTCCAAAAGATCAAGCATTGGCTTTGCATCTTCATCATCCACACTTTTTACATCAAGAGCCTTAATTGCACTACCGCGTATAACAGCAGCACCTTCACCATCAAATTCATATTTTGTAAGAAGTTCACGAACTTCTTCTTCTACCAATTCTACCAATTCTGCATCATCTACTTGATCAGTTTTGTTAATAAACACAACAATCTCAGGTACACCAACTTGACGTGCAAGCAAAATGTGCTCACGTGTTTGTGGCATAGGACCATCAGTAGCACTTACTACCAAAATAGCACCATCCATCTGTGCAGCACCTGTGATCATATTTTTGATATAATCAGCATGTCCTGGACAATCAACGTGTGCATAATGTCGTTTTTCTGAATTATATTCACAATGTGCAGTTGCAATTGTGATACCACGTTCTTTTTCTTCTGGTGCATTGTCAATCTCATCAACATTTTTTGCTTCTGCAAGTCCTTTAAGAGACAATACATGCAAAAGTGCAGCAGTTGTTGTTGTTTTTCCATGGTCAACGTGACCAATTGTTCCCACATTTACATGCGGTTTACTGCGATCAAAATCTTCAGTCATAGTTTTACTTTTGTGCTCCATATGCAATTAACCACACATACGAGCAAACTAATTATTAATTATAAATTAAATTTTTATATAAACATAAAAAAATTAACACCCAAGTATTGTAAATGATTTTTCTCATTTACGCAAATGTGCAAATTTTCTGCTTTCCACCCAAAGTTTTCCTAAGCGGTATAAATACATTATCACTAATCGTTTTTGGTGTCAAGAGCAGTGTAATCAAAAGTTATAAAGTCAACAGTCTGTAAAGTAACTTACTTACAATTTTATGAACATTATAGACTTTTTACTCCAATATGCCATCCAAATTTACATCATACAGAATTTGTCCTCCAACTAAACGATAGTCAATCAACTCTTTTTCGTCAAACCAGATTTTTGTTTCACGCTCAGCCTCTTCTGGACAATCACTACAATGGATCAGGTTACGAACTGCTCTCTCATCTACGCCGGCAAGATCATACGAGTCAACTGTCAAGTCTCCGCGAATTGTTCCTACATCAGATGATAATGGTTCTGTCGAGCCAACAATTTTTGTTACAATACCGACAGCCTCATTGCCTTCAAGTACCATTGCCAGCACTGGACCAGATGTCATAAATGTAACCAACTGCTTAACAATATCTTTTCCATATTCAATATCATCTTTTTCAACAGAAACGCCAGCTTCTTTTCGTGCCTTCACAATATTTGCGCCTTTTTCCAAAAACCAATCATCTGTCTTATTATAATGCGTCCAACACTGATCCTCTGTTGGCACGAGAAATTTAAAGCCAACAAACTTTAATCCGGTTTGTTCAAAACGTGACACAATATTTCCAATCAACGCACGCTGTATACCGTCAGGCTTAATAATCACAAATGTTCTTTCTCGTCGTGCTGTATTTTCCATATTTTTTACAAATAAATAATTAACAAAATGTTATAAAATATTATACCATAATATCACTCAAAATCAACTCTACATTTTTCTTCTGCACACTTATACACAATTGTTCCATTTTTGTCTGTACGAAAAATTTGTGCATCCACAGATAATATATTTTCAATCACCTCTTTATGTGGATGCCCATATCGATTATTTTCTCCAACAGAAATCACCACATCTCGCGGTAAAGTTTTTTGTAAAAAAGTATTATCTGTTGATGATTTTGAACCATGATGGCTTGCTTTCAATACCGTTATGTCATCACTCACGGGTAATTTGCCCTCAATATCAGATGTCAGATCACCACCAAAATAAAATATTTCATCACCAATATGTAATAATGTTACAATACTTGCATCATTTATGTCACCAGTATCACTCACATCACTCGTAAACGGATAGACCACATCTAGCTTTGTGTTACTATCAATAACTGCACTCAATCCGCTATATGCAATTACGTCTTCTATGCCAATCTCATTTTTTGCTTGATCCCTAAGCGTTCTATATATAGATGTATCTTTAGGAGCATTTGTGTGCCAAAATTGATCAACAGAATAATTTTTGAACACGCCAATAAGTCCGTCAATATGATCACTATCTGGATGTGTTGCAATAACAATATCAATATTACGATCCCAAAATGGCATCTGTCTACCAAGTTGTTCCAATAAAATTGTACTGTCTCGCCCACCGTCAATTAGTATTTGTTGTGAGCCTCGTGAAATTAAAATTGCATCACCTTGTCCGACATCCAAAAAAGCCACCCTTGTTTCTGCAAAATGTGACATTTGATACAACACAACACCACACACAATTGCAAACACAATGCACACACTCACCACAATGTATATAATTTTTCTATACTTCATTTTTTTTCATTTTACTAGCAACGACTACAACACCAATGAGCATAATATAATATAGAGTAAACCACAATAGATGTACATCCATTATCTCAATACTATTCCACCCAACCTGCGCAAAAAAATCAATGACCTTAATTTCATAAGATAACAAAAAATATGACAACCACCCAAAAAACATTGCTAGTGGATAAAATATGAAACTAATAACAATCATCAAAAAAACAAACAACATTGTGATTGGCAAAATCGGTAAAACTAAAACATTTACCAGAAGTGACACGACGGATAAAATATGAAAGTGATACACGATAATTGGTAAAACAAATATTTGTGCACTAATTGTCATAAGAAGTATTTCTACAATACCAATTGATGTCTTGCGACGCATAAATAATTTCTCCAAAATTGGATACACAACAACAATCCCAAGCGTCGCCAAAAATGACAATTGGAATCCAATATCATATCGCAACAAAAGTGGATTAAACACCAACATAACTGCCGCAGTAAACAAAATTGCACCATACATATACGATACACGCCCATATGATGCAGCAACTAAAATCAAAATCCCCATAATTGCAGCACGCACACCAGATGATGGAAATCCAATCAGCGCAACAAATAACAAAACACCAAAAATCGCAATCAAAACTGCGTACTTGCGATGCACGCCAACAAATATTGCAACTGCCATCACCGCCATTACAATCACAGATACATTATATCCACTTACTGCAACAATATGTGTCATTCCCGTAACGGCAAATTTTTGTTGTAAATCCTCAGAAAGTCGATCATCTCCACCAAATAATAATCCGTTTGCAAGTGCTGATTGTGGCGCTGGAATCATCGTATTTACAATATTTTCCATATACACACGCGCTCGTGCAAGTGCATTTAAAATAGAATCTTGATGTCCTATAATTGTATATTCAAAATCCTCACATATATAATCAACACCTTTCATTGCAAGATATTTTTGATAATCAAAATCTTCAAAGTTCTCTGGCAATGCACTCGTACATTGTAATAATAAAATATCACCACGAACAACATTTGTATATTTTTCATCTTGAATAAGTACCGTAATATCATCATTGTACTGTGCGATTACTTTTGATTGCCAATCTGTTCGTACGACATCATCAATAACGTATGCTTCACCGTTCAAAATAGTCCCCACAATTGCATTTTTCTTTACAATATCATCCAACGTTCCCTGCATAGCTACTGCACCAATTCCAAATAAAAGTATAAATACAATAACAATCCATACAAATTCACTTTTATAAAAAATAACAAAAAACCCAACAGTACACAAAATAATCGCAATCAATATAGCATCAATTGAAAGAGTAAAAAATGATATTAAAACGATTCCACAAATAAATCCAACTGAACCCGCAAATATAATGCGTGAAATATGTGGCAAAGAAATAGACATGCCTACTTAGTATATTAGTAATTAGCTTGTCTACCAATGAGGTAGATAGATTAGTATATTAGAAAGACACTCACAAAGTCAAATAAATAAAAAATAGTTCTTACATGCAAGAACTATTTTTGTGTTGAACATACCATTGAACATACCATGGTATGTTCAATGGTATGTTCAACAAGATTATAAAGTTTTTCTCAATTATCAATCTCCACAAGTTTTATCCGTGACGTAGCACCATGCACAATATATACATTGCTTTTTGACACATCAAAATACTGTGCAAGTATTTTTTGCACAGCAATATTTGCTTTTCCATCTGTTGGTGATGTCGTTACACGCACTTTATATGTTCCATCATCACATAACTCCACAATATTTTTATGCGCTCGTGGAATTACTTTTACCGTTATACGCATATCATTTACTCATCCCTCATTACATCTTGGATTACCTTACGGAAACTGTCAGCAGAACCAACTGATTTATACACACTCGCAAATCGTATAAAGGCCACATCATCCACATCACGCAAATGGTTCATGATGATTTTTCCAATCGTACGACTTTTCATTTCACGTTTTTCTTTTGATTGAATGTCATATTCAATTTGTGCGATCAATTGTTCAATTTGTTCCTCCGATACAGGCCTCTTTTTCAAGGCGCGTCGCAATCCACTTTCCACTTTTTCACGATTATATTCTTCTCTCGTGCCATCACGCTTTATCACTGTTAATCGCAAAAGCTCCAGTTCTTCATACGTCGTAAAACGCTCCTTGCATTTCAAACACTCTCGTCGCCGACGCACACTACGACCTTCTTTAATCGTACGCGAATCTACAACACGAGTCTGCTGTGGTTTTTTACAAAATGGACATTTCATAATTTAATATTTGGTAATTAGTAGTTGATAATTAACATTATACACGAATACCAAAATTTACAAACAATAAACACCAACGACGAAACTTGAAACCATGTTTCAAACTACCATTCACTAATTAATCAAAAACCAATCAAATTCTACAATACTATCTAAACTGTGATCGATAATAATTGTAAATTTCTGATTATCAAAATCTTTTTCTACGTAAAAAGTATTACCGCTCATCTCACTTACAAGCGTCACAAAAACTCGCCCGCCCATCTCAATGGCAGTTGTCTCAACGATAATTTCTGTTTCTCCTACAGGAATTTCTACTGTTCCAATTGAAGCAGTATTTACGTCCTCACCATTCTTTTCTTCTGTTAAGGTATCATTTATTGCAATACGATTTACTTTCAATTCATCTATCACTGTAATACCACTTATTGTTATGATATTTTTTTCATTTTCTGCTGTTGTTGTAAATAACATATTTTCATTTATTGCGATGATTGTATCTGTGTTTGTTGATACTGTTGCAAGTAATGTGTTTTGTGTTTTATCTATTAAATCTATATCTTCTCGTAGTTTTTCCAATAAATTATTTTCCATATCATCTATTTGTAGAGACAGGTTTGAAACCTGTCCGTACACATCTGCAAACTGCTTTTCTATACTTGCGAGATTTTCATCTACTGATATTTGAAGTTGCTGTAGCGTATTTATATTTTGACCTGTTTGTAATGTATTTGATGTTATTGTAATGTTTTGCTCTTTGATTGCATTTATTGCTGTTGCAATGATTGGTCTGTCTGATAATGTGAGATATCCTTGTTGATCTTTTCCAACTGCTTCTGGGATGTTTTTTTGAATATTTTGTGCACTAAAACCATAATATGAGTTTTGTGTATCATACCCTGTTTCATCTTTCCAATTAAAGCTGATAGGACTTATATTTAATATATCATTTAACCCTCTTGTAAAGTTTCAATTTATTTTTTGATTTGTTTTACTTTGTATATTATACCATGGCACTAGTGTGGTGTACAAGTTTGATTTTTGCTCACTAGATGGGTTAATTGCTGATGTTTTTAAAAGTTAACTACCCCTTAAAAGGGGTAGTTAACTGGGTCATTAA
>JAOZUJ010000018.1 GCA_029938745.1 Candidatus Moraniibacteriota bacterium | reverse complement strand
ACGAGAGGAAAATATCACTCGATGAATTTAAAGAATACGATCCTACAACATTTTATCTTCATGCAAAAGAATTAAAATTTGCCTTAGACGATGAAGAATATAATTTTAACGCAAAGTATCCAGAACGCTTTGACGCGTTACTGAAATATATTGAAGCTTTTGAAAAATAAAATATCATACATATTGTAAGGGACGGTCATGACCGTCCCCTACTTTTGTTTATATTAAAAAGGACAGACATCCACCTACTGGCAGGCAGGCACAGGTCTGTCCCTACACAAACTTACCCAAACATTAGCCATTCTGGTCTGAAAATGAGCAAAGTCCCGAGAACAAGCATGAGGATTCCGCCGATAAGCGTGGAGAGTTTAGAATATTTTTGACCGACTGTGTGAAACTTATCAAAACCTATAATTGCAAGTCCAAAGATGATGAAATCATCTACCATGTAAAATAGTGTGTAGACAAAAATGTAAAACTGTCGTGCGAGAAAACTTAAATCATTTATTTCTAATATCTTAGTAAATGATTGTGCAATTCCAACAGAACATGCAAATTCTATGATATTCACAGAAAATGCAATTCCTAACACTGCAAGTGTCGTGATAATTGTAATTGGTTTTGCAACAACGTCTTGAATTCTTTTTGTTGTTTTTTGTTGATGTTCAAAACTTGTAACATCACATGTGAGAGCACCTTTGCTCTTGTGCCATTTCCGCAAGAAATATATACCAGCAGCTACAGCCAAAAGTCCGACAAGTGGCGTTACCCATTTATCAAGTGCAATAAAATCCCATGCTTGATACCATACATTTAATATGAAAAAATACATAACTGCTTCTGCAACTATAAAGATAGTCACAAGATAAATCATCTTTCTTTTGTCTCCAATTTGAGAAAGAATAATAAGGAACGTGAGAAGGACCCACATCGCACATGGATTAAATCCATCAATAAATCCCAACACGGCAGACATGACAAACAACGATGTTTCTTGAATATTGATCTCACCAAAAAACGGCAGCGTCATCATTGATTCTGTTTTGTTTTTTGCAGCCTTATCAACTGAACAAGTCGATGCACTATCAATATCACATGTATATTCTGCATTGACACCATTTTTATTAAAACCATTTTCATTCAGATAAAATGCCAAACTATACTGCATATCATTATCAACGTGCGCGAGTATTTGTTTGCCCGTTGTTTTTTCATTAAAACCTACCAATACTTCACCACCTACCAAAGTAATCGGTGTGACTTTTGATAGATGATAACTCTCCACAATTGATTGCCATTTTTCTTTGTTTTCCTGTTCATCAATATCTAAAAATTGTACATCAAAATTGTTTTGTATAATTTCGCTTTCATTCAAAAATTTTTCCTCCTTGTGACAATTGCCACAATCATCTCGCATAAAAACAATGACCTCTGTTTTATTTTCCTCTTGCGCATACGCAAAAAAACCAGTGCTACTAAACACTGTCAAAAAAATTATAGACCCTAGTAATATTTTTCTGATCATAAAAATTACATTCATCAACAAAACATCCTTCTGTCATGCTGAACTTGTTTCATATTATCTATTCTATGACGTGCTGAGATTCTGAAACAAGTTCAGAATGACAATTTAATGCATTTTGTATTATGCCAGCATTATGTAAGATTTGCAAAGAGTTTGATCTTTTTAGCAACAACTTTTCTCACTTCTTCTCGTGGGACATTCATGTATTTATATGGCGCGATAGAATCATTTTCTTTGATACTTTTTTCTAGTCCCTCACGAAACGCAACGCGAATTTCTGTGTTTACGTGCACGATTGAAATGCCTGCCTCAATCCCTGCGCGAATATCTTCATCTGTTATGCCAGAACCACCATGAAGCACAAGATGACAATCTGCTACTTTTGCTATTTCACCAACAAGTTTTGCATCAATATGTGGATTGCCGTCTTTTACCACGCCGTGAATATTGCCAACTGACGGTGCAAAAATATCCACACTTGTTGCATCCACAAACTTCTTGGCAATTTCTGGGGTTGTTTTGTCTTGCCCTGCGCCTTCTGGAATTTCTTCAAGAAGTGCACTAGATGAACCAATATATCCCATCTCTGCCTCTACTAATACGGTTCTCCCTTCTTTTTCTTTCACTACACTGGCATAATCCGTAACTTGTTTTGTCATCGCAACATTTTCATCAAAATCCAACTTTGACCCATCGATCATCACACTATCAAATCCTGCATCAATACATTTTTTTACACCTACGACATCATGTGCGTGATCGGCATTGATAAAAATTGGATAATCATATTCATTGCGGATACTTTGTACGAGTGAGGCTGCTTGACGGATGCCAATAAAATCACGTTCTCCTTCTGATACACCAATAATAACCGGTTCATGCAGATCACGTGCCGCCTCAAAAATTGCCCACAAAGCTTCTACATTGGAAATATTAAAATGACCAATTGCGATGTTCTTTTCTTTTGCTGCTTCTAAATATGTTTTAAGATTGTGCATAGTTGTTTTTTGTCATCTCAAATGACATAATTAATTATTATTTATTTTTTAACTCTTTTTCTTTTTCTTTTTGTGCTAATTTTGCTTGCTTTTTTACATATCTCCGAAATTTCCATTGTCGAATATATTTGTACCATAAATATAAAAGTACTGTCGCAAACACAATAAAGCCAACAAAAAACCACCACAAATGCGTGTCAATAGAAAACCGTATACGATTATTGATAAGAATGAGAACTAAATATTGTATGAAAAGCATGAGCACGCCAACATACCATGCGTAGATCTTATATTTTCTTTGTTGTTGATAATGTGCAAATACTTGAAAAATAAAAAAACACAAGACTGCGATGCCCGTGACAATAATTGCATACGAATTCATCTTGGTAAATGTTTCTGCTTCAGAATTAAATGCCACAATTGGAAACCATCCCCATATCTTTTCGATATGCCATTGTTGCACAAGCATAAAAGCAAAGAGAAAAGTAAAGAAAAGCCGAAAGACCAAAAGATATATTGCGACAAAAAGCGTATGTTCAACAAACAAATCCCATGAAAAAAATATGGGACACGTATTTTGTGCATATTGTTTGTATATATTTGATTTTTGTTTTGTGGATGGATCCACAGGTTTTGCATCCATACGAATATTATACCCTACAATCCGGTAATATTCAACTGGAGATCACGTGAGATTTGTGGACCACCAGCAGACACAATGTCTACATTGAATACGAAATCTATCGTTTCTGTTGAACCAGATGTTCGTTCGTTCGTAAAATACAGCGCAACATCATCACTGCTCTCAAATGGAGAATTTGTTGCTGCGTCTACTGGTGTAGAGGCTGGAAATGTCGGGAATGCAAATTGTCCATTTGTTGTCTGTGATGGAATCTCAAAAAGATCAAGATCTGCTTGTGTAAATACACTTCCATCTGATACACCTTCATATGTTGTAAATACTTGCGAGCCTGTTAATCCTGCATCTGTTGTCACTGCTTTCAAGACACGATATCGTTCACTTGTGCCACTCGTTGCACCGACAACATCAATTGTTGGGCTATCTAATTGATCATCAAGTAATGTTGGTATGTAATAATTTGTATCAATATTATTGATCCGTGGTGAATATGCTTCATCACCAGTTCGGACATACGCACGTACCTTGAGACATGGATGATCACTATATTCATCAGATAACTCGGTCATTTTTTCATTTGTGTAATAGGTTACATAACTAATACTTGTATCTGCCGTTGAACTCGTTGTTGTTGGAATAATTGTTTCCCAACTAGAGTATGTCGCCCCGGCACAACTCGGTGATGCATCTGCATATGCTATTTCATATTCAATTTGTTCTACACTGTTCTCGGCACTTCTACTGTTCACTATTTCTTCCCAATTTATACTTTCCCACACGACATGTTCTCCATATGTGAGTGCACTTGTATCTACTATGAATTCCATATACGCCTCTGGATCAGTGCCACTTCCAGCACTATCAAACCCAGACTCATAATAGAGTCCCTCTTCATCCATGTCATCAGGATCCTCCACATCTGGCTCCGTTGTCGCATATTTACGTACTTGTGGCCACGTAAGCCAACTCGTTTCATCTGAAATTGTTGAATTAACGTGATGTTCATAATACGCATAGACTGGCTCACTACATACCATACTATAACCCGCATTGAAATACGCACCATCAGCGGTGTCATCTCCACCAATATGAATATTATTTACGTACGGTAATGTCCGTGTACCACCAGTTTGTGGTGGAACATTATCCATAGATCCAGATGTAATTTCAGTGCCACTGTCATCATAAACACGACATGTCACAGATGCGTCCTTTGCAACCATCGCAAGATATTGTGCATCATCAGAGAGTACATATGTATCACTAAATTCTTTTTGAGATACAAATACTACCATTTCTCCACCATCGCCATCGTCATACGACATTGCACCAATTGGCGCATCTGATACGATATGATATCCACGCGCTGTCCCCTGACTCCCTGAACCAGACTCATTCCATACAAAATTATTACTACTGTTAAGCGTTACAGATGTTGATGTTCCATCACTCCTGTATACCGTCACAGAAGCATCACTTGATGATGCAAGTCGCACAGAACCAGACCCTATACCATAAAGTTCATAATCACCAGAGTCCTCCTCCATCCCCAGTCGTGTAGGATATAGAATTTTTGAATCATTTGTGCTATTTCTATGAAATGCCAAGATATCTTCATCAGAAACGATCTTAAACGCTCTACCATTTGTGATATCTCGCGAAACAGTTACTGCATTTCCTGTTGATAGATTTACTGTTTGCAGAGTTGTCCATCCGCTCCCACTACTTTGTTGAATTTGGATACTTGAATCTGCAAATGGTGCATAAAAACTAAACACATCGCTATTTCGCACTGCGTTATAAACAAATTCTTTGCCCGCATAACTAATTGGGATAGCCGCATCAGTAGTGTCTGCATCAAAACTTGCATGAATTGGGCCAAGTACAGAAAATACACTATCTTGTTCAACTCCTCCATCTGGCAATATTGTCATCTCTCCCTCATCAAGGTCTACCGTTGTACTCCCATCACCAACTGTATTATCATCTGCAAAACTAATGATATCAAGATCATTGTCCGCCGCATCTGAATCAACAACCATAAAAATATTTTTTGCAGAGCTATAAGAAAAAACATCTTCTTCATCACCAGTGGTAGTCTGTACATTACCTGTTGGTGTGTGCCGATAATAAAGATAGAGTGTCGCTGTACTACTTGCTGCAACAGAATCAAACTGTACCCAGACATCTCCCTCTTCATTGGTCGAATCATAATTTTCCAACCAATATGTTGCATTATCAGTGTTATCCCCAGTAGAACCAGCCACACGCAAATCTCCCCCATCAGTTTGAGAATTAGAAAAGATATCACTCAGACCATCAATGTTTACCTTAATTTGATACTCCGACAGAGCTGTCGTGGAATTATTCGTAATTGTAATTGCTCGTCTACTGCGCCACCGGTCTGGTGCAGAAAGACCCATGCGCCATGTTCCATTGGATGAAGAACCAACCGTATAGCTCGGCGCCGGAGAGATATATTGCCTGTTTTGTTTCATACTCCAGAGATTTGTTTCATCGTCGTTCTCTTCATATTCGTAATACACAAAAATTGGATTATCTGCAACCAAACATGCACCAGCATCATATTCCAATCCCTCTGATGTATCTCCAAAATAAATTTTTCCAGGATATGTACTTGATGGTGTCACAGTTGATGTATCATCTGCTGTACCAACACCGCAACTTGTGCCATCTTCCCACAAGTCAACTGTTGTGGAGACACCTTCTGTTGTTGCAATAGCGATGTACTGTACATCTTGTGGAAGATAATATTTGTAATCCATTTCTTCTGGTGGTAAAAATGTTGTACTTTCAGCTCCATCGCTGTCAGCAATTGACTTTACTCCTATTTTTTTGTCTGCCACAACTCTGTGCGCTGGATCAGAGCCATCAGAACCAGAATCATTGATCGTAACTTGATCCCCTCTGTCCATTGAATATGTACTTGATGTACCACCACTTCTGTATACTGTCACAGATGTTGTGTCTTCCATTGCTGAAATCTCCAAACTACTTGACCCTACACCGTACCATTCTTCACTTGCTGGATACATCACGAATGAATCTCGATTATCTGTTGTATGATGTGTAATAAGCACTGGACAGTCTGAACCTGACTCTTCAATAATTACCATATCATTATTTGGTAAACCATTCGCTGATGTGTTATTTGTTGTTACATTGAGAGATGTTCCCGCATTTACTGTAAATGGTGAGCCAGAAATTGTATTGCCAGAACCGTTTTCCATCGCAATTGATGCATTGCACCACGGTGACACAATAGAAAATTCATTGGTGCCCCGATCCATACGATATGTAAAATCTGTCCCTGCAAAAGATTTCGGCACAATAGCATCTGTGCCATTTCCTTGAAAACTTGCTCCAATCGGCGCTAAAGTAGAAATTTCTGTTGTTTGTGTGAATCCCTCAGGAAACTCATCAAATTCAAATTCATCTAACGTTTCATCGTATGTTTCAATAGTAATATCATTATCATCAATATAGCTCACAAATCGTGTCTGACCATCTTCTGCAGTGTCAGAAACAACATGATAAATATCCTGTTTTGTGCTATATGTAAACACATCTTCGCGAGATGATACACCACTTGCAGAAGAATTACCATAATACATACATATATCCTCTGTTTCTCCTTCATCGATATTATCCATTTGTAACCAGATTCGTGTTGAGTCTTCGTTCATATCATCCGCAATATAATAATCCAACAGATTACTATCTGAATCCACAAAACGTATATCATCACCATCTGACTGCATCTTTCCATCTGTCACAAAATCATCAGTATCTATGTCTAAATAGATCTGATATTCTGTTTGATCTTCGGCATCACTATCCGTATGATCTATTTCAAAACACTTGCGATATCGCCAATTATATTCATCACTTGTGTTTATTGTGACACATTCTAACTCTGGTGAAATAGAAGAATCATCTGTTTCCAAAACTGTTTGATACTGAAAATATTGATTGTCTGACACACTCGCGAGTGCAACTGTTGGTGTATACAATCCATGATTTGTTTCTTCTGTGTAATATGTGCTCGCTGTACCATCGGGACCAATAAATGTTTCTCCACTACATGCCGAATCATCACAACTACGTACTTGAAATTTGATGCGATTTGCACCTCTGCGATATTGTTTGAACACCTCTGCCCCACTCATGATATCACTCCAAAATGACATATCGTCGAGATCTCCTTGATAATATTCATGTCCGCCAGCACTATCATAATTTCGCCCAATACTATTGAAATACTGGGTTTTGATCCCTGTTTCAGATGTAGCAGTGTCTTCTAAACTCCCATCAACATAAACCTCAACTTCGCCAGTGACATGATCACGTGTGAGTACAACATGATGCCATGAACCATCATTTACAACTGTCGTACTTGTTGCGCCAGCTATGTTTCCTGCTTGGATAGAAATATATCCTGAACCAGTAATGTATCCCCAAAATACATCATTTCCAGTCCCAGCTTCTTCTGAGCCTGTGATACCTGGTGCATCCCACGCTGTATCACTTCCAGCTTGTGTTGTGTTCATCCAAAATGCAATACTACTCGTTCCACCAATTATAGAGCTCAAGTCTTGTCCAAAATCTACATGATCATCAACTCCATCAAATCCAATTGATGTATTAAATCGTCCAGATTGACTATACAATGCCCCATTGTACGTACCATCATTTGTCACGCCTGATGTATTTGCTATTGTCCCACTTGATTCATTGAGATGTACTAACAAGGTGTTATTTGTCATATCGACATTATCCGTTCCATATCCAAGTTCAGTATCGCGATTATCTATCAGCTCTTTGTATGTTGGACGATGTGGAATCCATGATAATGTACTCCAACTCACAGAACTGCCAGCATCAAAGATCTCTGATGTATATGTACCTGTGCCACTTGTAAGTCCTGTGCCATCCAGTTCCAACCAATCATTTGTGCCATCATACTGCGTATCACTATGCGAGCCATTTCCAAATGCAGAACTTGAACATGTCTGATAACTATTATCATCCCACCAATCAGTCTCGCTCGTATCAGGTGGATTGTCCCCATAATGCCCAAGTTCCAAATAATCATCTGTGGCAGTATATGCAGCAAGGTCATCCTCACCAGTCTCAAAATTACCAGAAGAATACGTCTCAGCATCAAATTCAGCCTTGGAATCAATGCTACTTGTAGAAAGTGTCTCATATTTGAGAAGTTCTATACCACTTGTCACAACATTTTTATATTGGGTAAAGTTTTGCACCAAGATCTCTGCCTCAATGAATTGTGGTCCATAATATTGCGATGTAAGAATAGTTATAGCAAGAAATAATACTGAAAAAACTGCAGCAACGCCACGCCATTGCTTTGCAAGACCTAATTTTGGAAGTTTTTGCGAAGCATAGATCACATGAAGCTTCTTTTCTTCTTTCCTTGCCTTAGCTTGTAAAGCATCGGTAGGTGTCTGTGTATTAACAAAATTATCTTTAAGCATTTTTTGTACGCGACGCTGTGAACGTTTTTGTGCAACAAAAGCACGTATTTTCCTCAAAAACCCTTTTATAAAAACAAAAAATCCCCCAGGAGTGTTCGCTGGTTTGCGAGAAAAATCTTTTTTTGTATACATGGTATATGGCATCTTTTTTCTTTGTCCACCACAGCTCACTTATGTAAGCATAGGTTGGATTGTTTTTATTTTTATTTTTATTTCGTCTTGCCACAGCTTTATGCGTCGGCAGATTGTTTTTCATCCAAAAACGGGTGAAAAATATGTGTCACAAGACACTTTTCACCCGTACGTAATCAATAAAAAAATGGATGTGCTTTTTTCTGTGAAAAACTTGTAAATTTTGTACAAATTTTGTCCAGAAAAAAGGCCACCCATCCTTTTATCTTTTTATATACTTATTATACACCAAAAATGCCCAAAAGTCAATTATAGACTCAAATATACGACTTTTTACATTAACAAAGTGCCCCACAAGGCGTATGTACACAAGGCTTGTGCAAACACTGTCAAAATACACGTAAAATGTTGCATTTTCTTTATGAAAAAATGTGTGTATTTTGACAAAAATAAAGTAAATTACTTTATGATTTAAGTTCAAAAATAGACAAATTTGACTCCAATTTACAAAAAATTTTATGATTTTATGATTTTTTTTGAAAAATAAAAAATAATTTACTTTTTTTTCATCGTAAAACATGCTTTTTTTAGTAACTTATTGTCAATAGATTAAGTTTTTGCATATTTTAAAATAATTTTCTTGTACGAGACATCTTGCACAGTTTTTTAA
The DNA here is from genome assembly GCA_029938745.1 of Candidatus Moraniibacteriota bacterium. GTDB lineage: Bacteria > Patescibacteriota > Minisyncoccia > Moranbacterales. The sequence goes on along the minus strand of JAOZUJ010000018.1, from coordinate 5,934 downwards.
TCTGTCATCCTGAACTTGTTTCAGGATCTCAAGCTACATTAGACTTCTTGCATAACCGTCCATATGTTTGTCATCTCGAGCGTAACGCTAGTGAAATCGAGAGATCTCAAAACTATACAATATCATAAATCCGTTAGTTTAGAGATTTACCTGCCGGTAAGCGGGTTTATCCGGAATTTTAGCTTGTGATAGCTTAAGATTTCAGACAATGATATTTTTCATCATATAATGCGGACAGGTCAATGACACTGTCCCTACAAAAAACAAAAAATCAGTATAAACATACTGATTTTCTCATTATTGAAGTATTTGTTCTTATTCCTTTGGTTTTACCTCTACAAAATCGCTATTTTGTGGATCTTGTCCTGGTTTGAGATAGGAAGCGTCACCATTACCGCCCTCATCTACAACTTCACGACATCTGCCATCATCAATTTTACCTTCTGCATGGATAACTTGATTATTATTAGCAAGATCGATCACAACTGTATAGAGATAATCATTGTTCTTTCCGGTTGTCAGCTCTATGAACAAATGGTTCTGATGTGGTAAATCCTGTACAAGAATCGTGTTAATCTCATATTCTTTAAGACAGCTCAGTGGTTCTTCCTCACACTGTTCTTGAATATCCTCATCATCTGTAATATCATCACACACATTTGGAATTGTATCATTCAAAATGTCCTCTATAACATCATCACTTGGCACAAGAGAAAAGTCTGCACCAATTGACATATTATTCATTTGTTGTTTTTTTTCTTTTATTTTTTCTATGAGTGGATCAAAGGATATAACTATTGTACGTGATTGATAACCATATGTAATATATGCTGCTACGATCATGATAACTACAGAAATGATAATAAGAAACACATAAAAGTGCGTTACACGCACTGAATTTTGTTTTTTATCATTATCATTTTTGTTTTCATCTATCATATAAATTTATATAAAGAAAAATGAGTGAAAAGTTTTTGCGAAATAAATCACATAGCTTTTCACCCATATTTAATTTCTAAATCCTAGTATTTATTTTTCAGTTCAAAAAATTTATACTACGGAGTTGACTGTACAGTGATTCGGAAAGTTCCAGAATCATTTGCTGCAGTCATATCACTAGAACAATCAACTACAAGACCCAATTGACGTTGTTCTGTTGTTGGGATTGTAAATGATCCTGAAGAAGCATTTGCTACTGACATAACACCATTAACAACTTCTAATTGAATAGCATCATTTACACCAGCGGCATTATACCACTCTGTTAATGAACCGTAGTTACCTGGATTTGGCACCTCTGTAATTGCACCACCTGTACTATCTTGATCAGATGTAAACAACCAGATATCAGCATCACCAGTAGCCGTTGTAAAGTTATCATCAAAAGCAGGATTTCCCGCAAGATCTGCCTCTACTATAAGCTCTACATTCCACGTATCACCTGTTGTATTTTGCAATTGAATTACATCTGTATAATATGTTCGGTCTCCACCAAAACATGTAAATGTAATCTCTTCATGAGCCAAAAGAACATCGCCAGAACCAGGTGTTGGAAGTCCACTATCATTATTTGAAATAGTTTGACCAAGGTCTACTACCAAATAACCATTTGAAAGTGCTTCATCAGCACCTTCTAACTTAACAATTGGAGGTACATCGACTATTACATCCCATTGTGTAAAGTTTTGTACCAAAATGGCACCAAGAACAGGAGCTCCCACAAATAGAGCTAATGCTAGGGCAATATATAGCCCTCTTTTTTTCACTACGCTTTTTTGTTTTTGATTTTTCATATACTTATTTTAGCATATTGATTAATTAAAAGAAGGAAATAAAAAACGGACTTGCTTTGCCCTCCGTCAAAAATTCACCCATGCTCCCTATATTATAAAGCATGATTTAATTTTTTCCGAAGAATAAAGCCACCCGTTCTTCAATCTTCTTATATATATTATACACGAAAAAAACATAAAAGTCAATACCAAGAAAATAAAACCAGACTGCGCCTTTCCCTATTGTCTTACACGCATTTAATAAGTAGACACTGCCCACAAATTATGATACAGTTACCTATAGAAAAACATTTATTTATCAATCGTTTTTCTTTTATTTTGAGAAATCTAAAAATTACAACTAATAACAAAAAATATGCATATTACATACCATGGATTCTCCTGTTTCAAAATTGTAGCAAAAACCGAAGGTCGCGGTAGTGAAGATGTGACTATTATCTTCGCTCCATATGACAAAAAGCTTGGACTTCGTCCACCACAAGGCAATGCAGATGTTGTACTTGTTCCTCATCCTGATGCAATGTTTAGTAATTCTGATATTCTCCGTGGTGAGCCAATTGTACTGGATAAACCAGGTGAATATGCGGTAAAAAGTGTAAATATCGTCGGTACAGATGCACCGGCTGATCCACGTGGTGGACTTGACCGTGGTAATACTGTTATTTTTACACTTGATGTTGAAGGAATAAAAATTGCATATCTTGGGGCTGTTGGCATGGATTTGGAGCCAGAAATACTTGATAAAGTTATCGGTGCTGACATTGTATTTTTGCCAGTTGGTGACGAAGCGGGAATCGATGGCAAAACAGCAGAAACCCTTGCACGAAAAATTGAAGCAAAGATCATTATCCCAATGCAATATAAGACAAAAGGAATGAAAACAAAGGGACTTCGTGATGAAAAAGACTTTTGTAGCGAAATCAGTAATTGTCCAAAAGCAAAAGAGGATAAACTTGTCATCAAAGTAAAAGAACTAGAAAATAAAGTAATGGACGTAATACTCCTTGATGTAGTATAATAAAGATATTAGACCTTTTAAAAAATTGTCATCTCGAGCGTAGTGATAACGAAGTCGAGAGATCTCAAAGCTGTAATAGCATTATAAAACTGTAAGTTTAGAGATTTCTCCATTTCGCTCCGCTACAGTCGAAATGACACATGAATAAGTTTTTTAAGAAGTCTAATATATAAAATCTTACAAAAATAAAATATGTTTAATAGAATAGAAAAAAAAGTAGATGAAATTCGCCAAAAGCCAGAAAATATTCGCAAGCGTTATGTATGGTTTTGGGTTACTGCTGTTATGATTGTTGTTATATTTATCTGGATCATCTCAATGCAAATCACATTTTTTAATATGGAGTCTCCTACAACAACTGCGGATGAGAACAGTGATTCTCTCTCAACCTTGCAAGAAAGCCTCGATGCCATCGATACAGACATCATTAATAGCGAGTCTGTCTCCATTGACGACTTACTAGAACAGTCTGACGAAACCGAATTATAAAACAAAAATATCTATAGTTAATCCTTGTTTTTATGTCTACGATATGAAAAAAAAGATTAACTATAGAATAAAAATACAAACAAAAAACAATGTAAGAAGTGTTTTTTGTCGTTTTTGTATGTAGCAAACAAATGATTTATTATATAACTTAATTATTTTAAACATATGGCGCAGAAAAAATCAGAAGCACCAGTACACCAAGACATCTCCCCACAACCAATTGTCCAGGAGATGCAAAAATCATATCTTGAATATGCAATGAGCGTAATCATCGCTCGTGCTCTCCCAGATGTACGTGATGGCATGAAGCCTGTACACCGTCGCATCCTGTATTCTATGTGGAAAACAGGTCTCAAGCCAACTGCAAAATTCCGCAAAAGCGCAACAGTTGTTGGTGAAGTGCTTGGTAAATATCATCCACATGGTGATACAGCTGTTTACGACACAATGGTTCGTATGGCACAAGACTTCTCTCTGCGCTATCCACTTGTATGGGGACAAGGAAACTTTGGTTCAATGGACGGTGACCGTGCAGCTGCCTACCGTTATACAGAAGCAAAACTTCAGTATATTGCAGAAGAAATGCTTTTTGATATTGAAAAAGACACGGTTGATTTTCGTCCAAACTTTGATGGCGTACATCAAGAACCATCTGTACTTCCAGCAAAACTCCCACAATTACTCTTGAACGGTACAATGGGCATCGCCGTCGGTATGGCAACAAACATCCCACCACACAATCTCAACGAGCTCATTGGTGCAATTTCATATTTAATTGATAATCCTAGAGCTGACGTTGATGAGCTCATGGAATTTGTGACGGGACCAGACTTCCCTACTGGTGGCATGATTTATAATAAAAAAGATATCCGAGAAGCATACGCAACAGGACACGGTAAGATCACAATGCGTGCAAAAGCTGAAATTATAGAAGGTCGCGCTGGACAATTCTCGATCATTGTGACAGAGATTACATATCTCACAAATAAGGCAACTCTCATAGAAAAAATTGCGAACCTCGTGAAAGATAAGAAGCTCATCGGAATTAAAGCACTGCGTGATGAATCCAATAAAGATGGCGTACGCATTGTCATGGAACTCAAAAAAGATGCCTACCCACAAAAAGTACTCAATAAATTATATACACTAACAGACTTGCAAAAAAACTTTAATGCAAATATGTTAGCGCTTGTTGATGGTATTGAGCCACGTATTTTGAATCTCAAAGAAATTTTGGAATATTATATCGCACATCGTCGTGAAGTTGTTGTCCGACGTACGAAATTTGATCTCAAAAAAGCAAAAGAGCGAGCACATATCCTCGAAGGTTTGCGAAAAGCACTCGACAATATCGATGCAGTAATTGCAATTATCAAAAAATCCAGAACTCGTGAAACAGCTCATGATAATCTCCGCAAAAAATTCAAATTTTCTGATTTGCAGACAACTGCAATTTTGGAAATGCGATTACAAACACTTGCTGGTCTGGAGCGTAAGAAAATTGAAGATGAACTCAAAGAAAAGCTTCGCATTATCAGATTATTGGAAGCAATTTTGAAAAGTGATAAAAAACAAAAAAATATCATCAAAGATGAATTGATTGAATTATCAGAAAAATATGGTGATCCTCGTAAAACGCGTGTATTCAAAAATGCAATCGGCGAATTCAAGCAGGAAGATCTCGTAGCAAATGAAGAAGCAATTATCACAATGACAACTGACGGTTATATTAAACGTATGAACCCTAGTGTATACCGCGTACAAAAACGTGGTGGCAAAGGTGTAATCGGAGCAAACACAAAAGAAGACACCAGTGTTCGTAGCATGCTTAGTGTCATGACACATGACAATTTATTTTTCTTCACAAATACTGGTAAGGTGTTTCAGACGAAAGCCTATGAAATCCCAGAGTCAACACGAACCGCAAAAGGAAATGCGATTGTCAATTTCCTCCAGCTCGCACCGAATGAAGAAATCACAGAAATTATTCCATTTAATAAAGACGATGGATTCAAATTCCTCTTCATGGCAACAAAAGCTGGTGTGGTCAAAAAAGTAAAGATCAAAGACTTCGACAATGTGCGTCGTGGTGGTCTCATCGCAATCAAACTAAAAGGTGAAGATAAATTAAAATGGGTCAAACCAACAACAGGCACAGATGATATCTCACTCGTAACAGCACGCGGTCAATCAATCCGATTTAAAGAATCAAATGTACGTGCAATGGGCCGTAGCGCTGCGGGAGTACGTGGTATAAAACTCAAAAAAGATGATCTTGTAATCGGTATGGACATCATGTTTGCCAATCAAAAAGGTGCACAATTATTTATCCTCACAGAAAACGGATACGGCAAAAAAACAAAGATGACACAATACAAAGCACAGCGTCGTGGTGGATCTGGTATCAAAACTGCAAAGATCACACCAAAAACTGGTGAAATTGTGAGTGCATACATTGTAAGTGCTGATGACACAGACAGTGACATCATCATCACAAGCGCAAACGGACAAATCATCCGCACACCACTCGGAAACATCTCAACACTCTCACGAGCAACACAAGGCGTACGAATAATGAAACCAAAGAAAGACGACCACGTAAGCGCCGCAACAATTTTGTAAACCTTTTTACAA
>JAOZUJ010000078.1 GCA_029938745.1 Candidatus Moraniibacteriota bacterium | reverse complement strand
TATACAATGTCACGTGATTTTGAGATTGTTGATCTTGGTGTTGGGATTGTTCCTGTTGGTGATGATGTGTGGTATAAAAAACTTCCCGAACGTAAAAGTCTCGAAACAGAAAGCGGATTAACACAAGATGAATCAACCACAACCCTAGAAACAGCAATAGGAAACACAATTAGCCTAGAAGCAAATCTCACACCATCATTTTTAAATAATACAACAGCAGAAAGTTATCTGACATATAAGTGGACTATTGGTGAACGAGAATATGATACAAAAATTGCAGATAATATTGCAATTCCTGATGATACAGATGCAACAGTAGAAATAACATATACAGTACCAAAATCAGAAAGAAGAATATTAAGAGATACACTTGGTATTGGACAAACACAAACAACAAAACAAGTCTTTACAAACACAATACAAATAAAAGTAGTAGATAGTGATATAACACACAATGGCATAAAAGGATTCTTTGCTTCGACAGCACATAATGCACCAGAATATCTAATATTCTTACTTAAGATGACATTAATAGTAGGATTAATGCTTTTTGTCACATCATTCACACTTGGTATTGGGGTGCGGGAGTAAAAATATTAATGTGATATTTTTAATTTTAAAATGTAAGATCTGATTTTTTTGTGGTATAATAATATAAATATCAATAAAATAAAAATATGAACAAAAAAAGAATAATAACAATTTTTTTAGTTGTAGCGTGTATTGTATTATTTCATACAACACACAGTGCAATTGCTGCAAAATATGAATTATTAGAAACAATGCCAGGTGTAGCTAATGCAGAAGCGACAGACGTATCATTTGCACAATATGCAACAGGTATATATAACTTTGCAGTTGCAGCTGTAGTTATATCAGCATTAATGATGATGACAATTGGTGGCTTTTTATATATGACATCTGCTGGAAATCAAGCACAAGCAGGCACAGCTAAAAAAATTATTACTGATGCACTACTTGGACTGATAGTAGTTTTTACAATATGGATTGTACTGAATACTATTAATAAGGATCTATTAAAAATTGATCTTAATTTTTCTGAGGTTCAAACAACAGGTGCCACTCCTGCTACCACTACAACAACAACAATTCCACCTGCAACAACAACAATTCCACCTGCAACCACAACTACAACAACTCCACCTACAACCACAACTACAACAACTCCACCTACAACAACAACTCCACCTGCAACCACAACTACAACAACTCCACCTACAACAATAACTCCACCTACAACAATAACTCCACCTGCAACCACAACTACAACAACTCCACCTACAACAATAACTCCTCCATATAGTGAAACAGATACAGAGTCAGGTTCAACTGAACTTGGTGCATAATTAATTATAAAATATGATCTTAAAAAAAATATTTATTATATCATCAATTTTATTACTAGTAACACTAGTGTTTTTTGGTATTTACACAATTGCATTTAAACCAGAAAAAAATACAATAACAGAAACAAAAGAAATAAAGGGAACTGAAAATGATATCACAGATGTATTAGCTAAAAAAATGACGAATATTACATCAGATCCGGTTGTTTCTGCAACAATGGGGATAAATGGAGATACAATACGTTATTATGATGCAATTACTGGTCGTGCATGGACGATGACGCTACGTGGTACAAATCAGGAGGTTTTATCAAATGAAACAAAGGGAGTGCCAAAAAGTGCAAAATGGTCAGCAAATGGTGAATCAACAATATTAACATATGAAAATGGTAATATATTTGTACATAATCATACAACAAGTGCAGATAATAAATTACGTGATGGCATGGATGATGTAGTGTGGTCAGGATCAAGTGGTAAAATTTTATATAAATATTATGAACAAGAGTCTGGAGAAAGAACATTAAATATTGCAAGTGCAGATGGTACAAATTGGAAAAAACTTGCTGATTTACCATTTCGCAATACAACATTTGCGCAAATTCCATCATCAATCTTGGCTGCATTTTGGCCAACAGCTGATGTACATACAAATACAGAATTATTTACCACAACAACAATTAATGAAAGTACACCAAAAAAGATTTTTTCAGATAAATATGGTGCGAATTTTCTTTTTTCACCAAATGGAAAGAAAGTTTTAGTAAGTTCCGTTTCAGAAGATGGTAAAAAACCAACATTAGGAATCATGAATGATGATGGGAAAAATTATATTGATTTTCAAGTTCCTACAATCGTCACGAAGGCAATTTGGTCAGAAAATAGTAAGGTGGTATATTATGCACAACCAAATAAAGTGCCAGATGATGTTGTGTGGCCAAATGATTATAATGACAAAAAATTTATGACGCAGGACACTTTCTATAAAATTGATATAGAAACAAGTAAAAAGTCTCGAATTATTGAATTAAAGGACATTACAGAACAAGTTGATGCAACTAATTTATTTCTCTCACCATCTGAAGATATATTATTTTTTGTAAATCGTGTAAATGGATTGTTGTATCGTTTGAAATTATAATCTATCCTCATGTGATATACTACACTGTAGGATAATATATGATGCGATACGATTGATTTAATATGAAAAAAGTAACAAAACGAATTGGACTTTTTATTATAATTACTTTTTACATTACTCTTTTAACAGTGGAGCCTTTTTTTGTGTATGCTGTGAATGTATCAGGACAGGTGCGAAATGGCATGAATGATTATTTGGAAAATGATTTGAATCTAAATGTAAAAGATAGTTTGCAGCCATTAACAGAGAGCTTAAATGTTTCAGATACAAAAAGCGAATTAGCAGAGGTATCAATTCGATTTGCAACCACAAACCCGAGAGATGGCGATAAAATAACTGCAAGCGCAGATGTCACTGGCATTTCTAATCCAGATGACGCTTATTATACATGGTATTTAAAAGGACCTCATCGTGAAGTGCCTCCACCAGACACAGACCAGATGGCAACATTAATTCCAAATGCAATTCATGCGCAAGTGGCATTATATTTTGACCCGATGACACTTGATCAAAAAATGAATGGAGGAAATAATAATGGTGATTTTTCTGATGAATATCGTCGACTAGAAGGACGAGATGATGATGGTTATAAAGCAAAACTTGGTGGTGATAATGTGCAAGAGGATGGTATAAAATATTGTTATGTATATGATACTGAAAATGGAGAGCAGTATGAATTAAATAGTGAAGGCACAATAAAAAATGGATGTGACAGTGGTTATGTTGCACGTTGTTTAAAAGAAAAGAATGAGATACAATGTCCTGTTAATGTGCCAGGTATTGAAGGAGAAATAACAACAGAAACAACAACATCAGCAAGTGGTTCAGATCCAAATTCATCATCAACAACATCAACAGGTGAGGTAAGTGGTAGCGGAGGAAAGCGATTTGGCATATTAACACAGTGCCTCGATGCTGGAATGGAACCAGAGTGCAATGATAGTACGCATACACTAACATGTCCAACGGTAGATGGTGAGAGAAATGTAACATATAGTTATGGTGATGGCGCTCTTTTTCCTACACCAACACCGTTTTGCGTAAAAAAAGATGAAGAGTCGGGGCAGTTATGGATTGATCCAAATGCAAACGGTTGTCCAAGTGGAGGATTGCCAACTGATTGTGTTGTAACTGTTGATGGAGAGGAGGGAAATTTTGTTGGTGACACAAATCCAGATAGGCCAACATTTCGTTTTAGTAAGCCTGGATCAGGCTATTGTGGTGGTGGTCCATGTACTGTGACAGTCAGTGGATGCGAGGATGCTACGTATTCGATTCCAAGTGCAGGGGATCGCCATGAAGATGGGTCATTTGTATGGAAACCGATATCTGAAAGTGATAATAAATTAGTTGTACTTCTACCATCATCATTTTCAACTGCTGCTGGTGATGGGTGTATGAAGTATGTAAGTACAGATGATCTCAGGGTGCCAGAGTCATGTGGTATTGGTACATTATCTGATGATGAAAAAGCATCTGGTTGTGATAATGTAAGTATGGTAATGAATGTTGGTGATGAATTAACTGTTGATGAAGAATTACATTGGCACACAAATCCATTAACAGATCAAACGACACCACTAGCAAATAATGATGGGGAACTTATTGCAGGAAAGGGAATAAAAGATTTTACATGGGAGTTTGAGGAGGGTGATGAGATTGGTGTTGTTGTTGAGGGAATTGGTGCAGAAGCAACAAAGCATGAAGATGCAACATATCAAACAGTATTTGCAATGCTCTCACCAGGGTGTAAGGGTCGCTTGGAAAACATAGATTCTTATGCAGAATTTATAAAATATAAATCAATAGAAATTAAAACTGCGACAATTGAACCAGAATTAATTGGATCGGGAGTTCCGGGACCAATAAAAGTGTGTCCACTTAGAAATATGTTATTCGTCAAACCAGGAACATCAGAATA
>JAOZUJ010000184.1 GCA_029938745.1 Candidatus Moraniibacteriota bacterium | reverse complement strand
AAAAGACATTATACATCATATAAAATTAGTAACATCGCAATAGAATAAAACAATTTAATACAAGACTTTAATTTCATCATATCTGAATATCCATTCATGACATATTTGGTAGAATATTTCTTTTGATTTTCTATCATGAACGCAATCGCAAACTATTCAAAACAACACTCACAGAACTAAATGCCATTGCAGCACTCGCAATAACTGGCGAGAGCACAATACCAAACGATGGATACAGCAATCCAAACGCGATTGGAATTGCCAAGATATTATATCCAAATGCCCAAAAAAGATTTTGTTTTATAATTCGCATTGTTTTTTGTGAGAGCTGTATTGCATCAACGATTTTTTGTAATGAACCTTTTACGATGACAATATCCCCAGATTCAATAGCAACGTCACTCCCGGTGCCCATCGCTATACCAATATCTGCTCTCGCAAGAGCTGGTGCATCATTCACACCGTCCCCCGCAACTGCAACCAATTCCCCATCAACTGATGATGATTGTATTTCTTGTACAATTTTATCTTTATCCAATGGCACAGCATTGCTAATGACATGATCAATGTCCACCTTGGATGCAACCCACTCCGCAACGCTTTTATTATCACCTGTCACCATCGTCGTTACAATCCCTTTTTCTTTGAGTATACGAATTGCACCGTAACTCGTTTTTTTGATAGGATCAGATATGCCATATATTGCACAAAGAGAACCCTCAATAACAAAAGCAGAAATTGTATATTTTTGTTTTACAAATTTGTCCACAATTATTTGTTGATCAAATGTCAATTTTACATAATCTCCTAATGCATTCATTTTTACCATCATTATTTTTTGTCCATTTACGACACCCTCCACACCACTGCCTTCAATATTACGAAAATTTTCCACCGTACTTTCAACCAAGTTATCATTACTTACTAATAAATGATTCACAATTGCACGTGCGACGGGATGCTCTGTTTTATTTTCCAATGTGTACACATACTGCACATATTTTTGTTCATCGCCAAAATAGACAGTATCAGATACTACTGGATGTCCCATCGTGATTGTTCCTGTTTTATCAAAAATAATATGCTTAATTTTATATGCATTTTCAATAATTTGCGCATTTTTTATAAGAATCCCTTTTTTTGCAGCATTACCAACTGATACAATAATTGCAGTAGGTGTCGCAAGTCCAAGTGCGCATGGACACGCAATCACCAAAACTGATATGGAAATGTATATTGCAAATGACAGTGCCTGCTG
>JAOZUJ010000183.1 GCA_029938745.1 Candidatus Moraniibacteriota bacterium | reverse complement strand
TGGCATGAGTGATATATTGATTTTTACGATTCTTATTTTATTATCAGCACTTTTTTCTAGTGCAGAAACAGCGTTTTTTTCACTGACGCCTGCACGCGTGCGACTCATGGTGGCCAAAAAGAAGTTTGCAGCTGATATTATTGATAAATTAAAACATCGGCCGAGAAAATTACTTATTACAATCTTGATTGGTAATAATATTGTGAATTTATTTACTGCATCGTATGCAACAATTGTTGCTGGTCGTTATTTTGAATCTGCGGCATTAGGTATCGCGACAGGTGTTACGACGATTTTTATTTTGATATTTGGTGAAATCATACCAAAGTCATTTGCAATTGCAAAAAATGAGAAAATAGCACAAATCACTGCATGGCCAATCTATATTATGTATATTATATTTATACCTGTGGTCTTTTTCTTGCATCGTATGAGTAAATATTTACATAAGGCTGTTGGAGTTGATAGTGCTGCAGAAGTAGTGAGTGAAGAAGAAATTCGCACACTTACGCGTATGGGTGTGGAACATGGAATTATAGATCAGTCAGAACATGAAATGATAGAAAATGTTTTCAAATTTGATGATATTGCCGTGGCTGATGTAATGATGCCGTTTGAAAAAATAATTGCACTGTCAGCAACTGTGCCTGTGGAGCAAATTTCATATCAAGTATCGCAAATTGGTCATTCACGCTATCCTGTGTATGAAGGGGATAATGAAGATAAAATGGTAGGCTACATACATGTAAATACTATTATGAAAGTTCTCAATTCTGATGAGCGTGATAAGCCTGTCGGTGAGTTTGTGTCAGACGTGCAGTATGTTAGTGATGATGAAAAAATAGAAAAGATCTTTCGTAAAATGAATAAGCGTCATTCACATATGTTCTTGGTGCAAAATACAAAAACAAACAAACTTGTCGGACTTGTGACATTGGAAGATATTTTGGAAGAGTTAGTCGGTGAGATTATTGATGAAACGGATAAGAAATAAAAAGTATTTGTTACCTGCCTATCGGCAGGCAGGCGTAGTATGCTACGTAATAAGCAATTATGTAGTAATGATATGTTGAAAAAACATCAAAATGCGATAAGGCCATGGTTGTAACTTGAAAGGTATGCTTTTTATAAATCAGCATACCAGTCTTGCGGGTCGATTTTTGGTGTGGTTTGGTTTGCATTGACGATAACATCAATTGGCTTATGTGATGTACATGCAAAAATATCTACATTACATATTACATAATCAGAATAGTAGGCCTT
>JAOZUJ010000077.1 GCA_029938745.1 Candidatus Moraniibacteriota bacterium | reverse complement strand
TGTTTTTTGATAAAATAAATAATTTTTTCTACTGCACCAGTTTTTGGCATTACTGTTATGTGCAAATTTTCACGATAAAATCCTGATACAAATATTTCATGTTCTTGCAAAGCTAATTCTGACACAATATCTGTACGCACATTCTCCGTTGCAGAGGCAGTTAATGCAATAATTGGGATCTCTGGAAATTGTTCGCGAAATAATTTCAAATTCCGATAATCTGGGCGAAAATCGTGTCCCCACTGTGAGATACAGTGCGCCTCATCCACCGCTAGCGCTGTGATATCCATACGAGACAACCAGTTGCGCACATAATCATTTGCCAAGCGTTCTGGCGCAATGTAGATGAGCTTATAATGTCCTTGCTGTGCGTCACGCATGCGCTGATCGAGCTCATCTCGCTCAATAGAAGAGTTGAGCATTGTCGCTGCTATGCCGTTTGCTGTGAGTGCATCTACTTGATCTTTCATCAGAGATATAAGCGGTGAGATCACAATTGTCGTACCACCACGCATAAGTGCAGGTAACTGAAAACAAAGTGACTTACCACCACCTGTTGGCATCACCACTACAGTATCGTGTCCAGATACAAAATGATCGATCACATCTTTTTGCATCGGACGAAATTCATCATGTCCAAAATATTGTTTAAGAAGTTTTTGCATAATACATTCTATAATACCTGTTTTGTATATAAAAATCAAAAAACAGTAAAATTTCATTTATCTTATAAAATAATAATTGACTAAACTGCAAAAATGATGCATCATTACATAAAATTATTTTGTATCTTAACATTTTTATATTCGAGGAGAAAAAGATGAACAAAAGACGCGTTGTCATTACGGGTATGGGAATTTTCTCACCCATTGGTATTAATATCCATGAAGTCAAAAATTCCCTTTTCAACGGTATATCTGGCATTGATACTAACCAAATGTATTTAGAAAAAGGACTCGCCTCCCAAATCTCTGCTCAATTACCTGATGCCATAAAGCTCATTGGTGATAAAAAGATCTCTCGATTTATGAGTATGGGTGCTGGATATAGTTACTTATCAATGAAACAATCTCTAGAGGATTCTGGCCTGCCCTTTGAGATATTACATGACACACAAACAGGATTGATCATTGGTACTGGCGGAGGATCACCAGCGATGTGCATTGAGATTGGTCAAAAACTTGACGGCAAAGGGATACGAGGTGTACTCCCTACATACACTGCAAAATGTATGGTAAGCTCTGCAGTTGCGAGCCTTTCTGTGTTATTTGGCATTCGTGGTGTTACTTTTTCAATCAATTCCGCATGTGCGTCAAGCACGCACGCAATCGGTGAAGCATTTGACAAAATAGCACACGGACGCCTTAATACAACTTTTGTCGGTGGCTGTGATGAACATGAAGTATATATCGCAGCGTCATTTGATCGTGCACAAGCATTGTCACGTCACAACGAAAACCCCCAGACGGCATCAAGACCATACGACAAGAGTCGTGATGGCTTTGTAATGTCTGGTGGCGGAGGTATGATCGTACTTGAAGAAATGGAACAAGCTGTTGCTCGTGGTGCAAAGATCTACGCTGAAATACTTGGATATGGTGCATCATCCGATGGATCTCACATGACAGTGCCTTCTGGAGAAGGTGCTGTACGTTCCATGCAACAAGCAATTGATGATTGTCACTATTTTGATATGGCAAATATTGACTACATTAATACACATGGCACAAGCACGCCAGCCGGTGACATTGTTGAACTCAAATCTATAGAAAAGGTATTTGGAGGTGACATTCCTTATATCAGTTCAACAAAATCACTCACGGGACATGCCCTAGGTGCTGCTGGTGTACATGAGATTATTTATTCTATTATAATGATGGAAAATAATTTTATTACTGCATCAGCAAACATCACAGACATTGACCCTGCTGCTGCACGATTTCCAATCGTGAAAAAACGCATCGATACAAGCGTTAACGTTGTTATGTCAAATAGTTTTGGCTTTGGTGGTACAAACGCCACGCTCATCATCAAAAAATTTGATGAATAACGGAACATAGAACAACGCAAAAAAGAATCGTCAGGAATGAAACATTCCTGACGATTTTTCTATTCATTATTACAATTAACGAAGTTACATGGATTAATCCACGCATTTAAATCTATTTTACTTTGCACATAACCTTTCACGTTAATATTACTTCCTTTGTAAATACCTAAGTGCAAATGCTTCCGTTCAAAATCTGTTTGTGGGCTATTATTATCACCCAGTAACCCAATATTATCAAAAATATTTAATTGATCACCTACATCATGCTGAATTGTGTCTAAATCCAAATGCCCATACAAAACAGTGACAACGTCCTCATCAAATATACAATCTTGTATTAAAACACCTCCATAGCCGCTCACAAATCTCCTCTCAACAACTTCTCCACCACATATAGCCATTACTTTTACTTCACTACTTAATTCATCTTCAAAAACTTCAAAATCAACTCCTGTGTGATAACCTCTAAATTTTTCTGGTTGCACAGGCGATGTCTCTGGTGTAATAAACATACCGAATGGTTTTTTAATAACACGATTATTCACATGAGCCAAAGGAATTTCTTTGATATTGTTTTCAATTTTTGTATTCATTCCAATATTTTTTGCATTGTCAACATCTATTAAAACAACATCATCAGTAATTTCTCCTGTAAAAAACAAAAATACACCACCTACCACAATGATAAGTATCATAATGGAAATGGTGTATTTTAACATAGTTCTTATTTTACTTGTCTTATTTTTTTGCTTTACAATCCAACACACGCCCTATGACAATGTGATTTCCAGTCCTTTTATCTCCATCTGGATGTGCATCCCACTTATAGCTCTCTGGCTTTCCTTTATCTGGATAAAACCACATATTGCCTTTGCCGATACCACAGTCATGATCTTTTTTACAATTGTATGTATTATCATCTTTTCTCGTATCACTTCCATGTCCATTTTTTGCAGAATCAATTACTGTAATTTTTCTATGACCTCCTGTGCCATTATGCACTTCATCAATCCACATAACATGACCCGTGGAATTATCAGATTCTTTATTTTTACTTCCATATTTTACAATTAAGAAGTCTCCCTGTTGAGCATCTTCTATATTCTCTATCTTTTGCCAGCATTGACTATCACCACCCTTATTTTCTGTGGACTGCTTATGGATAAAATTATAAAAATCTGCTGCAAGAGGTCTATCTGCCTTTGCATGTGCATCTCTATCTTTATCAACTAAATGATAGTGATATGGGAGTGTATGAAAAAGAGCATATCCACCAAGACCAGAGCAATCTGTTGCCCAGTGTTTATTTGTCGCATATGGCATACCAGTTGTTACACAGTAGTGATGCTCATAACTTGTTTTGTGATCGCTTGCTTTACTTAAAATATGATGATACTCACCAATTAATTTTTCTTGTGTATCTTTATAATGATGATCATTTTTTATTTCTGGAGTTGGACAATATTTATTTTTGTCTCCCTTTTCATTTTCATCATCATGACAATAATATTCTATACGCGCGACACCTCTACTATGCTCTTCACTTGGATAAATTAAACAATACGCATGACACTTACTTGCCTCTCCTTTTGTATTTGTGTTCATCTTTATACGCCACGCTTCTTTCGTTCCCTCTCCCTTGCATTCATATTCACTATCACTTAACCTTGCATCATCATAAAGCAAACATTCACTTTCACTACCTGCTGCAATATCATATGCATCTTTCAACTTCATCTTATGACACTCTTTATCTTTATGTTTTTTCCACGAGTCTTTTGATGTCCCACCACACTTTTCTTTATCAGGGTCCATGCACTTACCAGCAGATCCACAAAACACATCTCCCTTCTTTGCACAACCGTCTATGAGTAATGTTGCTTTTGTGAAACTTTCTGGGACTACATCGCTACTTCCATACTCCGCTAATTGACCAGATGCATCATGCAGAATAATTGCTTTATAGATAAGCTCCCTCGTATCACGATCATATATTGGTTGCGTTAATTCAGCAACAACTGTGACCTCTTCTCCATTTTCTGTCTCTGTTATAATTGCAGCATTTGGCGGATCACCAATTTCAAAGCCAAGTCCATTCAAAAATTGTACAATGCCGATCTCCCCTGCATCACGAACTGGTCGATCAGAAAAATACACAACATTTGGATCTACATTTGTCAGTGTCAAAATATATTCATCATCACTAGTATTTTCAAACGTACCTGCACCTGCAGTTTGTGTAAAAAGATATGTTGGTTGTTGCTCTACTGTGATATCAGCGCCTGTCACGGTCTCTGCGTGGTCATTATTCACAGATACTGGTTCAAAAGTAAAAAATGCTACAAAAAGAAAAGCACCAACTGCAAGGATCACGAGTGGCATGGCATATTTATTATTCATAGTTTTTATTTTTATTGTTTTATTATTTCTATTTTATCT
>JAOZUJ010000182.1 GCA_029938745.1 Candidatus Moraniibacteriota bacterium | reverse complement strand
GAAAAAATATGGTTAGGTCAATCAAATGATGGCACGTCATGTGTCATTATGGAAGATAAAACAGTACAGTGTTGGGGACATGATGATAATGGCGAAGTTGGAACGGGTGTAAATGCATCTGACAAGCCATTTCCAGAAACTGTACATTTGCCGGATGGTGCTCAGAAAGTTATCACAAATAAACATACAACATACGCAATCCTGGAAAATGGTCATGTGTATAGCTGGGGTTATAATAACCAAGGACAACTTGGTGATGGAACCACAACAACACGACACACACCAGTGCGTGTTGGTACATTAGAAAATATTACAAGACTTGTAACATCAGAAAACATGAATCAAGATCATGGTTCAGTATGCGCACTTGATACATCAAATGATCTGTATTGTTGGGGATATAATGCAAATGGTCAAGTTGGTGATGGCACAACAGTGCAAAAGACGTCTCCAGTTCTTGTTTTGTCAGGTGTAAATAATGTTGCTGCTGGTGGTGGTCGATATGCAACATTTTGCGCATCAAAAACAGATGGAACAGTCTGGTGTTGGGGTAATAACAACAGAGGTTATGTTGGTGATGGTACAACAACAAATAGAAGTGTTCCAACGCAAATTAGTCTTACAAATGTGTCAAAATTAGTTGGTCAAGGTGGATACAATCAAGAGGGTCATAGATGTGCACTTAAGACGGATGGAACAGTATGGTGTTGGGGCTCAAATGCAGAAGGCGCACTCGGTGTGGGAGATTTTACAGACAGGCATGTACCAACACAAATATTAGGCATAACGACAGCGGTTGATATTACTGTTGGTGGAGAAAATAGGGGCTCAACATATGTGATATTACAAGATGGTACAATACGATCAATGGGGGATAATACTAGTGGTCAGCTTGGTATTGGCTCAACATCAGATAGTACTGTTCCAATAGATCCGGGTCTTACGGATGTGAAAAAAGTTGTAATTGCAGGTGGATATAGTGCATCATTTGGTACGGTATGTGCATTACATAATAGTGGTGAAGTTAGTTGTTGGGGATATAATGCAAATGGTCAAGTAGGAAATGGTACAACGACAAATCCACAAACAACGCCAGTTTTGGTAGACGGAGTTGACAAAGCACAGGATATAGCAATGGGAGGATTTTCAGGACCAACACATACATGTGTAATTTTGTCAGATGGTCGTATGCAATGTTGGGGATATAATGCATATGGTCAACTTGGTAATGGTACGGAGACAAATCGGGCAACCCCCCAATACGTAAAAAC
>JAOZUJ010000017.1:9241-15749 GCA_029938745.1 Candidatus Moraniibacteriota bacterium | reverse complement strand
ATCACAGACTATCGAAAAGCTGATAAAGAATACAATCGTGAAATGAGGGAGTTGCCATATGAGGATTATTCATCAGAAACATCTATGGACGTCATGGGAGATTTTGTACGTATTATTGACCTCACAAAAGATTCTCCCCAAGCAATCATCATAGAAAATGAACGAACAGCAAAAATGATCAAACAAATTTTTGAAATGATGTGGAAATTAACAACTAAAAAATAAGAAAAACTCGTGGGATATTATATCCGCACGAGTTTTTGATTGTGCTATTTTTTAGCAGCAATTTCACACTGTAACCAATAATCGATTACATCATAGTGACCAATCAAATGAACCCTGATCTCCTCCCCATCAGGCTGCGCATGCGCAATGGCATTTGCTTCTCGATCTGGTCGATCCTTTGTCCTGTGAAAATATGCATGACGATAATGCACAGGACCACTGACATAGTGATGACCATTTCTTGTGGCAGTTACAATAATGGACTTCTCGATATTTGTATTATTTTTAGGCTCTTTCCATCCACTAATAACCCACAGCATCACATCAACATCACCAAATTTTTTTTGATCAATTAACTCTCCGTGTTTCATTTTCCTCTCCCCATTTCTTGTAAAAATGACACTACACTTTTTTTAAAAAACAATACTATTTCATGTGACCCTTTGTAAAATACTAAATAAGTTTATCACAAAAAAAACAAAAAACAACCTGGATCTCCCAAAACAGGTTGTTTTTCATTTTTTAAACCTATAGTCTACACTATAGGAGTCCCATCAAATTGAATAGAGTCATTGTCATTGCTGGCACAAGTGCTAACAATACAGCAAACTCTGTGTCGTTTGAATGTCGGTGCAATCGAAAACTTTTAATTTGTTCTTGACCTTCTTCTGATGGTGTTTCCACCTCAGGAGTTGGTGCTTCCACAGTTTCGTCTTCATCTCCTCCGCCACATGAACATCCACATGTTGCGCATTTTTTTAATTCAGCCATAATTTTTATTTTTATTTTTATATTATGCAATATATAGTGCACGATGACTAACCTTGTGTGTCCTAGCTTTTTTCGACCAAAGAAAAACCAGGTGTTATGGCCACAATGGCCCACCCGGTTACTCATCAATATAACTATTATAGCACGTCAAAACGCTTTTGTCAAATATGGTATCTTAAATTTTAATATAAAAAAATCTTCAAAAAACAATTCACCACGTGCGTCTATTTATTTTTTGTTCATATAATTGTACTATAAAGATACTATGAAAATACATTTTTTTAAAACAAAAGAATTTTATATATTTTGTTGCATTGTTATCACAATTGGTATCATCGGTTTTTTTGCACCAAATTTTATTGCAAAAAATGAACCCATACCGACATTTGCCGTACCACCACATATTGAGAAAAAAAATGTCGTAGAAGTTCCACCAAAGATCTGGCCTGTGCCCAATATCAAAAAAATGAAAACACATGGTTGTGTTGCTGATGGATTACTCAGTGGATACAATCGTACTAGCAAAGATATCAAAGTTGTAAAAGACAGTGACTGTTATTTTTTATCACGTGCGATTGAAACTTGGCTTGATGCGCCTGATTTTAAAAAAGCAAAAAAAATCATGCATGATATTGATAGAGATGATATTTTGTATGGTATGTTTATTGCAGAAGCAATCAACAAAAAAGAAAATTATGCATACTATGAACAAAATCGACGATTTGACTTCGGTGAAATGTGCAAAAAAAATAGTAAAAATTTCTGGGGAGAACACACATGTAAACCATCATTTGGTGAAAAAGAATATCGTGCATACGTGAGACAAATTACACGAGAGGCAATGGATATGGGTATACAATCTTTTCTCTTTGGACAAATTTATCATCAAGAAGAAGACATGAATGAACCTTGGGCACCTGTTATCATAGAGGAAATGCGCGAATATGCAAAAAGTAAGAACATGCACATTATTATTGGCGCACAAACCAATGACATTAATAATCCGGAGTATCTCAAGCTCTTTGATTTCATAGAAGGTGGTGTCGGCCTCCATGTTGATGGAACCGTTGAAGAAGGTCCCTGCTTCTCACGGTGGCACAATGGCGAGAGTGGTTGGTGTTGGGCACTATTATGGAATGATAAGTTTCAAGACAACGCAAAAAATGTTTTTGTTCATCTTGATTGGAGCGGTATTAAGGGTGATGATATGAGCACATTTGCACGTATGAGCGAAGAGCTCCGTCATCAAACACTTTATGACCTTTATCATAAATTTAATTCACAAGATGTTGGCTTTCTTATGCCAATCATTGCTCCACTACCCAAAGATAATGGTGGATGTCATGGTCCAAAGAAAAGATTTTATTCACCTAGTATGAAATATGATTGCAAAGACCTTGATGCAATAAATAAAATACTTCCCTAACACAAATCTATTTGAAAAATAAAAAGGTACCTTTAAAGGTACCTTTTTCAACTATCTATTCCTTAACCATTAATAAATATATCCACGAATCACACGAGCATTTTGACTAAGTGTACGTCGATTAACAACGCCCCATCCATTATAGTTCATCTCTGAAATTGTAACGGTATCCTTCCCCACTTTTTCTACGTATCCCACATGACCATAACGCGCATCTTCTGTTGTCACAATAATTGCACCAACTTTTGGTTTCTTACCTGTTTTCATGCCCGCTGCCTTTGCATTATAAAGCCACGCACCAGCATTTCCTCGCCATGTAACGTTACGTTTATTTGCAACATGATACGTACAATATCCATATGGAAAACTATTTCCTCCTTTACGCGCAACCTTACCACTGGACACCACTTTACTACCAAGATTTGTGCTTCCATCACCTGTCGCAACATATTCACGTGGTGCAAATATTGGATCTGGTTCTGGTTCTGGAATATCCTTTTGTGCTCCCGGAATAACAATTTCCTCTCCCTTTGTTAATTCTCCATTTGCTGGCAAGTCATTATGTGCAATAATATCCTGTTTATCAACTTCATATTCTTTTGCAATTTTTTCAATTGTATCGCCAGACTTCACTTTATGTTTCAGTCCAGAAATTGGTAAGATAAAAAGGGTGTCTCCTGGTGCAATATCATCAACATCCTCAATCTCATTTGCCCAAAATAGTGTTTCCATTGTAACACCATGTGCTTGTGCAACCTTACTAAATGTGTCACCAAGCTTTACTGTATATAAAATAACATCACCTTCATTATCTGGATCACTTGCACCTTCTCTACGTGGTGGAATAATTGCTGCATCACCGAGCAATTCCTCATCAACATTAGACAATAAGGAC
Source organism: Candidatus Moraniibacteriota bacterium (assembly GCA_029938745.1). Taxonomy (GTDB): domain Bacteria; phylum Patescibacteriota; class Minisyncoccia; order Moranbacterales. The sequence goes on along the minus strand of JAOZUJ010000017.1, from coordinate 12,432 downwards.
AATTCCGTTTGTGCATCATCACTCTCTTTTTTGGCTGATGTAATAATTTGTGTTTGCACATCACTGACTACACCACCATCTAAAATAATACTATCCTCTGATTCTTGTACTGTATGTATTTGTTTACTATTTTCACTCCAGTGCCCGACTAAAAATGTATCGTCATTATTACTTTTTGCAGAAATATTACCAAAGGTAACTAAGGTTGCTATGATAACAATCACGGTCAAGCTTCCATTTTGACGAATAAATTTACCAATACCAAAAAACGAACGTCTACGAAAAGACCGTAGAAAAAAATTCTCGATTCTATAAAAATATATTTGAATGTTTTTAGATACAAACCAAATGTATTGTCGTGTTTTTTGAAAGCGTTTTATACGCAATAATTCCTTTGTGTGTAACTTTCTGCGTGAGATATCAACAATTAACGTAAAATATCATCGACAGAAGTCTTAATTTTTAAGCTTACTCTATTATAGAGATTTTTATGATTTTGTCAAAGCCTTTTTATCATAAAAATACACTATCCAATTATTATACCACTTTATGGAAATGAAAGACAAAATCATGGTATAATTAGTATTATGAAATAAAAACTAGTTTTTCTTATGAAAAAATCACTCAGCTTTCTCATTATTGACTATTTGGAGCATCTTGAAGTCGAATTGGGACGCAGTCAAAAGACAATTGAAAATTATGACCACTATCTACGACGATTTGTGTCGTTTATGAATTATGAAAGTGTCCGACCAGTACCAGAAAATATCACGCCTGATCTTGTACGTAAATATCGTGTCTATCTTCATAGATATGAAATGGACGACGGCACAACATTCAAACAATCAACACAAAATTATCACGCAATTGCACTTCGCAATTTCCTCAAATACCTTTCCAAGAGAGATATTGACACACTTGCAGCAGAAAAAATTGAAATTGGCAAGGCGCCAGCACGACAAGTAGACTTTCTTGATCCTGAGGAGGTATCACGATTGCTTGCAGCAGCTAACGGTCCAAATCGTGCCACCAAGAGAGATCGAGCACTCTTAGAGCTACTTTTTTCTGCTGGACTACGTGTCTCTGAAATTGTCTCAATTGACCGCGAAGATATCAATCTCAAACGACAAGAATTTAGTGTTCGTGGAAAAGGTGATAAGGTGCGCATTGTTTTTATATCTGACACCGCAAAAGATGCTTTAAAAGAATATTTAGAAAAAAGACATGATATTGACCCAGCATTATTTATTCGTGACCGTGTTGGCACACATAAAGAAGCTGATGCACGAGGCTTGCGACTCACTACGCGTAGCGTACAGCGCATTGTCAAAAAGTATGCCGCCAAGGCTGGGATTGTCAAAGATGTTCACCCACACACACTCAGGCACTCATTTGCAACTGACTTATTACAAAACGGCGCTGACATCCGCAGTGTTCAAGAAATGCTCGGACACGCAAATATCACAACCACACAAATCTATACACATGTCACAAATCAAAACCTCAAAAGCATCCATGATGAATTTCATGGAAAAGGAATAAAAAGCTAACAAGTTGAATGAGTTTCTTTACTTTTGTTGTAAATATTTTGCGTATTTTTGATCTTCGATTAATATATGACTCGTAAGCCATGAGCCCATAAAATTTTCAATATCAAAAACAATACCGTCTATATTTGCGTCATCTTCAGACAACCGCTCTTTCAATTCATTATACTTTTCAACGAAAACTTCATGTTGCTGATGATGCTCCTCAAGATGTGGGTAATTCATTTCTCGTAAGTATGCTTCTTCATATACAAGATGTCCATTCATATATTTTTCAAAAAAATTCACCATACCATCAACTGCATTATCATAATCATCTGCAATAATTTTCTGCAACACCTCACTAAGCTTTTCAAATAATTCTTTGTGTTGTGCATCGATTACATCGTTGTGCACAGACATATCCTGGGTCCATTGAAACTTAACATCCATAATATTTATTCTAATAAATTAATATTTTCAGTATATCATATTTACATATGATAAAAAAGCAGAAAATCGATTTCGATTTCCTGCTTCTATTTACGCATACACCTCATCATGTATTTTTCGTTCTTTTTCTCTTGGAAGACGTCGCGGTCTACGTGGTCTATATGAATCATTGGACAATCTGTAAGCTCGAACAATTCCTGTTTTATATTCATTACTTTTAACATGTGTAACAGGTATATCTTTTCTGAATTCGACTATACGATCCCGCACAAATTGATCAAGTAATGTCACAAAAAAAGCAAATTCCACTTCATGATCATCAAATAATTGGTCTATCTCGAAAAGAATCTCTGTCCGCAGCATCCACCCGTCCTGTACCTCTATATCAAATTTTGCCTTGCGCAATACCGTTAATATCGTAGATTGCACTTCATATTTATACCATGCTCGTTGCAATGCACGTGGAGATGTTATATAAAACAGGAGAGAGATAAATATTACAAACATAAAACAACAAGCCACGATTATGATAATGGTAACTGCAACAATTGCCACGGTAGCTACAATACAAATTAGTATTGCAAAAAGTACCCAATTTACAATATCATCAAGAAATGTATTTTTTTGCTTCATTGATACAACCTCTTTGTAATGTCATTTTTCACAGCGTGTAGCTATCAACCAGTCAATCTCTTGGATAATTCGTGAAATAAGAACTATATTAATAACTTCTCCATTGCACTCAATCCATACACGATCATACAGACTTTCTGTTAGTTTTTGCTCACCAACATGTCGCATAACTTTTTCACATGCATCATACAGTTTGTCACATGGGATATCTTCACCATCAATACACACAATCCACGGACTTGTGAGACATTTTTGTATATCTTGCATCGTTATTCCTCCACTATAAAGTTTTGATGTAAAAGTACTTTATTTATAAACATATCAAATTATAGTCACAAAATATGATGATAGTCAATAAAATATTATCTATATTTTTTCAAGTGGCGCAATGCTCTTGGCTAATTTTTTTAATCCACTTCCTTTAAATACAACAGAAATGATGATGTCATCCTGTCCTACTACAATGCCATCACCAAAATCTCTATGGTGTACTTTATCACCATCAACAAATTGATCTCCTGTGTCACTTTTTACCAATACACTTTCTGGTTTTTCCTCAAAAAAACTATCTCTTTTCAT
>JAOZUJ010000017.1:0-9141 GCA_029938745.1 Candidatus Moraniibacteriota bacterium | reverse complement strand
GTCATGAGATGAACCATGTCCGTATCTTGATCAATACGATCCGTATCACTCACAAGTGCAACTTCTTCAATAAATTTGTGCAATGCATCATCAATGTCTTCATACTTTGTAGCAACTGATAAAAGCTCTTGCACATTTTCGTCACGCGCCTCACCTTCTGTCGTTCCATCTAATAGAGAATTTTTGAAACCACTCTTTTCATAAAGATATGTAATCAAATCTGTGAGTGAATGTTTATCTGCATATGTTCGTGCGTTATCAATGAGCACACAAAAATCATGAATTGCTTTTTGCTTACTTTTTGCTTTTACAAATTGTGCAATATGTTCACTTAAACCAAACTCAATTGCATTCATTCCAGTTTCTCGCATACCACCAAACCATTGCTCAAACGTTTTGCCACCAATTCCACGACGTGGACTCGATACAGCTCTCTCAAGTGATAATGTGCCCGCAGGATTGGATACTAATCGCAAGTATGCCATTATATCTTTTACCTCCTTACGCTCATAAAATTTGATACCACCAACAATACGATAACTCACACCATTTTTCAAAAAATATTCTTCCACAATACGTGATTGTGCATTTGTACGATACAGCACTACAAAATCTTTACCACTATATTCATCCTCCATCATTTTTTGTACAATTTCTACAATATACATTGCTTCCTCTCGCTCATCACATGCCTCAAAAGATACCAGTTGCTTACCTTTGCCGGTATCTGTCCATATTTTTTTATCACTCCTATCACTATTGTGTTGAATAACTGTATATGCTGCGTCCAAAATATTTTGTGTTGAACGATAATTTTGTTCTAATTTAATAACAGTTGCATTTGGAAAATCTTTTTCAAAATTCAGAATATTACGTATATCTGCACCGCGCCACTTATAAATCGATTGCCAGTCATCACCAACAACAAAAATATTATGATGTGTATTTGTAAGATTTTTAATTAGTGTATACTGCGCATGATTTGTATCTTGATATTCATCAACGAGTACATACTGAAATTTCTCTTGATACTTTTTCAGTACACTTGGATGTTCTGCAAATAACGCATTCGTCAAACGAATGATATCATCAAAATCAAGACTATGATTTTCTCGGAGTGTTCGCTGATACATATCGTATACACGTGCAAGTTGTTCCTCATAATAACCGTCAACTTGTGCATTAAATAATTCTGGTGACAGGAGGTCATTTTTTGCACGAGAAATACCCTCAAGCATTGCTCGTGGTGCAAATTGTTGTTTTGATAATTCTAATTCTTTGGCAATTTTTTTTACAAGCACTAATTGATCATGTGCATCTAAAATTGTAAAATTTTGTTCATATCCCAGATGATGAATATCTTCTCTGAGCATCCTGACACATACACTGTGAAACGTGCCCACAAGTGGATTTACATATCTTGAATCAATGAGATCACCAACACGCACACGCATCTCGGCTGCTGCCTTATTGGTAAATGTCACAGCTAAAATATTGTGTGGCGACACAGCTCTCTCACGAATCAAATATGCGATACGTCGTGTCAGTGCAGTTGTTTTACCAGAACCAGCACCAGCACTCACCAAAAATGGCCCATTGAACGCCTTCACTGCTTGTATTTGTGGCTGATTTAATCCCTGTAATAAATCACTCATAATTTCTATACTATCTATAATATTAATTTTTTTGTGGTTTTTGCATTGTTACCAATTGATAACGAAATATGGGATGCATGCCCAATAACGGTGCATAAATACCGAGACGCAAAAAATATGAAAATTCTTTGAGATATTTTTTATCTTGCACAGACTTCCACATAGCCCATGGAATTTTAGTAAGAATAATATGTAATACAGAAGGCGTGATGCGCCATGTTAAGTTTACTGCACTATAATCAACATACCCGAGTGACAATGCTCTCTCTTTTATTTTACTTTCAACGCCCCACATATTTACACGCCAAATATCAAGTACTTTTTGATTAATGAACATAAACCATTTACTCCATTGTAATCGATCTCTTTGCAAAAAAGCATCACAAATGATCAATTTCCCTCCTGGCTTTAATATTCGATAACTCTCTTTTAACGCAAGAAATTTATCTTCATCTGTTGCATGACAAATTGAATCAACAAAAAAAATAATATCAAATTTTTCATTTGTGAAATCTGTTTTTTCAAAATCGCCATGAACTACAGAAATTTGTTTATTCATTGTATGTTTTTTTTGTGCAATTTCATACTGTTCCAGAGAGAGTGTCATGCCATAAATTTGTGCTTTTTTATATCGCTTTGCAATTATTTGCGCAACATCACCAGAGCCACATCCAGCATCAAAAATTACCGGCGCATCATTTCCATTTATATCAAAAGAATCTATAATATAATTACTCAAATGAGCTACCATAATATCATTGTGTAACACATCTGACATGCGTTTTGCAATACCATAATGATATCCACCATTTGTGGACCCTGACCAATTCTCATATAATTCACTAAAATCATCATAGTGCTTGGCAATATTTTCTTTTGTATATGAAGATTGACTCATAAATTGAAAATAAAAAGAATTTCCTTTGTGCTCTGTACATATTTAATATATAATACTACGCAGCAAAAAGAAACTAATAATGTTTTTTATGATACCATAAGGTAAGATGTATAAGCAAAAAATACACAATTTTATATTATCCATCATCAACACGCCATACTCCATTGGTAATGTTGTTTTAACTATTCTTGCTATTGTATTGGTGCGACTTGGTGTAGAAAATTGGCTTTCTCTTTTTTCAACCCATACACCATATTTTTATTTTTATGAATTTCTTCATACAGCATCATTTTTCTTTCTTTTTTTCATTATCTGTATATTTTTGATGATCAAAATTGGCACTATTTCACAAAAAACCAGTATTACTATTTTTCTTTTTGCATTTTTGATGATTATTTTACCACCTGTTTTTGATCGAATTATCTCAATGATGTATTTTGATAATATGGCTTTTGTGAGCTATTATCTTTTTGATAGTCCAACAGGACTGGGTAAAAGTTTTATAACTTTTTTTGGTGACAAACCACGTGACGGTATCACTTATGGCACACGTATTATGGCTATATGTGCAATTATATTTTTCGGATTCATCACATGGCTCAAAACAAAAAAAGCTACTCGTACAGCACTCATTATGCTTGCTACTTATGTCATATTCTTTTTCATGAGTAGTCTGCCATCTATTATTACATTTACAGCATCCTCAAAACACCTTGCAACACAAAAAGCTGACGTTGCAGGATTTATTGCCTCTCCAACAACAATTCTTGGTAATGCAATTACAAATCCAGTACTTGCAGTGAGTATAAAAATGTCATTAATTTATGTACTCTTAGGTATTATCGTTACACTGATTATTTTGTACAAAACAAAAAAAAATCTCTTTATCGCACTTGCAACAAATATTCGACCAATTCAAACAATCTATCATATTGGACTACTCTGTCTTGGCATGTGCATTGCACTTACTTTTGGCGATGCAATTCTATTACCATCATTTTTTTCAGCACTTGCATTTATTTTGTTGTGCATCGCAATTATTTTTGCATGGTATAGCACTGTCATCCTTAATGACTGCGTAGATCAAAAAATTGATGTTATTAGCAATCCTTCACGACCACTTATTACAGGCATCATTGATGTAGTCTCTTATAAAAAAATTGGTATTATTTTTGCAATTTTGTCCATTGTTATTGCAACTGCAATTAATGGGTATGCAGCACTTATTCTCATTATTTATCATTCACTTTCTTTTCTATATAATACCCCTCCACTACGCTTAAAAAAGTTTCCAATTGTTGCAACATTTGTTGCTGCACTTGCATCATTTTTTGTTGTTGCAATCGGCTTTATCACAATTTCACCAGATCACTCCTTAAATAATTTTCCACCGTATGTTGCAGTTCTGCTCATTGTTGCATATACAATTTCACTGCCTATCAAAGATCTCAAAGATATTGCTGGCGATAAGGCTAATGATATTTATACGATTCCGGTATTATTTGGAGAAAAAACAGGACGGACAATTATTGCAGTCGGTGTCTTTATTTCATTTATGTTAAGCGTATTTACATTTGGCACAAAAATACTGCTCATACCAGCATTGCTCGCCAGCACGCTAAGTTTTTGGACACTTGTTGGTCACAAGAATAACAAATTTATTTTTTCACCAAAACAAACAATTGGCATCACATTCCTCATCGTTTCACTTTATGCCATTATTTTAGTTATTTCATTCTTTTTCTAAATAACTTTCAATAAAAAATAATTTAAGACAATTTGTGTGTAAGTTGCACCCAGTCATCAACAGACAATTCTTGTGCACGTACACTTTTTTCAAAACCCTGTTCGACAAGGATACTTTCAATTTCTTGTTTATCTCTTTGTAATCCGTTTGCTAAATTATTAACCAAGGTCTTCCGTTTTGCACTAAATCCGATCTTTACAATCCTAAAAAACTCTTTAACTTCATCAACTTTTGATTTCCTGCCTGCAACGCTATGCACAGAATTGCGGGCAGGTTGACTTTTGACCTTCAACTTAATGATTGCACTATCCACCTTTGGCACAGGATCAAAATCCTCTTTTGGTACAGTAAAAAGATATTCCACGTCTGCATAGTATTGTGCGGATACTGCAAGTACACTCATCGCGCCTGGCTCAGCTGTGAGGCGCTCAGCCACCTCTTTTTGTACCATAAGCACAATTTCCTCTGGTGACTGTGATAATTCTAAAAATAAACGTATAATCGGTGCTGTAATATAATATGGAATATTTGCAACTACTTTATATTCACCACCGTTTGCATACTGATTAATCAACTCTTGGACATTCATATGTAAAATATCTCCATGAACAATCTCCACATTATCTATATCTTTAAATTTATTTTCTAGACTTGGTATCAATCGATCATCCAATTCAATTGCAATTACCTTTTTTGCTGTATTTACAAGTGCATCAGTGAGCACGCCCTCTCCAGGACCAATTTCAATAACTACAGTATTTTCTACGCCTGATACATCTATAATTTTTTCTATTACACTATCATTTGTAAGAAAATTCTGACCCAATGATTTTTTATGTCTAAATTTTTTCATCATATTCTTTATTAAACTCATTTAGTTGCTTGTACCTACAATTATCATTATACTAGAAATAACAATATAATGTAGCACACTCAGCTAAAGTATACAATACTACTGCCCTTATTCTTATGATATTTTTATGACAAAATACTACAAAACACTCATCGGATATAGTATTATTCATGGCATCATTGATCTTTGCGCCGTAACGATTGTTCTATACATCGCAACATTACATAAATTAAATGTACATGAAACTTTCGGTTTTATACTAATTTACAGTGTACTTGCCTTTGGTCTACAACCAATGTTTGGATTATTGATAGACAAACTTCATACAACAAAAGAAAGTTCTATTATTGGAGGTTTTCTCATTTTAAGTTCTTTTTTTGTGCTTAACTTTCCATTATTGGTAGTTATTTTAGCTGGAATTGGCAGTGCCCTTTTTCATGTCGGAGGTGGTAGTATTAGTTTAAATATCACGCCAAAAAAAGCTACTCCACCAGGAATTTTTGCTGCACCTGGTGTACTCGGGCTTGTCACTGCCATGATCATTGGCACATATAATGACTTAATTTTATGGCCATTCATTTTATTACTCATCATTTCTTGTGTATTTATGATATTGAGTAAAATACCTCATATTAATTATAATAAAATATCCATAAAGTCTCATATCAATTATTTTGAATTAATCATTGTCCTATTACTATTTTTTGTAGCAGTAAGATCAATTTATGGGCTTGGCACAGTATTTATGTGGCAGGACAATTTTGTGTTACTCTACATTTTGACACTTGCTGTTGTTACAGGTAAAATAATAGGAGGAATTACTGCAGATAAATTTGGTTGGATGAAAGTTGCTGCAATAACACTCTTCATATCCATACCTCTCATAACATTTTTTTCAACAATTCCCGTTCTTGCAGTTATTGGCACATTTTTATTTTCAATAACGATGCCTCTGCCAGTAACAGCACTATCAAATATGTTACCCGGTCGTAGCGCATTCATCTTTGGTCTTACTGAATTTTTTATTCTCTTTCAATATTTTGGAAATTATCCTCAATTCAATTATTCATGGACATCCTTTTTAATTATTACACTATCTGCAATCGCACTACTAGCTGGACTTAAATTATTATACCCTTATTTCAAAAATCAACTAAAAATTAATTTATAATATAAATAATATGCAAAAAATAAAGTGTTATTCAACAGCGCTCACGCTTTCTACTATAACTTTTTTTAGCACAGTAAAAAATGTATTTGCTGATTTGCCACCAATGGACTGGGATGAGCCCAGTCATTTAACAACAGAAACCACGTCTGAGTCAGTATCGGAAACACTTATTCAACCACAACACATCATTATTGGTATAGCAATAATACTAGTAATTATTATTGCTTTTGTCGTTTTATCTAAAATGAAGAAAAAATAACTATGACAAGTTATTTTCTCACACTAATTTTCACATTACTTATTGAGCTTTTCATAATTTACCTTTTTGGCTATAGAACCAAAAAGGTTTTTATCATTGGTATTTGTGTCAATCTGATTACACATCCCACTTTTTATTATTTTTTGTGGATCAATTCATTTTTTGCATTTATACCCCATAATTATTTTACACTCATAACACTGGAGATTATTATTACATTTACTGAGTCATTTTTGCTATACTATGCAATGAATAAAAAATACTGGCCAATGCTAAAATTATCTATTGTAATGAATACAGCATCATTCTTAATCGGACTATTTATAATTCGTTTTTTATAAATAATTACTTATATATTCTTTTGACCACAGCTCTATAAATCTCCAAAAGTCTACCCTAACAATACTTTTATCATTCCAGAAAATATACAACCACCTACTGGTATGTAGTTTTTTTGAACAACTAGTAAAATTTTGTCATAATCTATATATTAAGGGGGTAACGTTACCCCTTTTGATTTTATAAAATCAATATTTTATCTTATCCTCTTTCTCACCCCATTTTTTAAATACTTCGATAGCTTGTTCTCGTGATATTTGTTGCATTGGTAATTTTCTATTGTCCATATCCAAATCTAATTCTTCATAAATAAACGCATCATCAAATCCAATATATGCAGCATCCTCTTTTGTGTTTGCATAATAAACACTATCTAAATGTGCCCAATAAATTGCCCCCAGGCACATGGGACACGGCTCACAACTCGTATAAAGTGTACAACCTGACAAATCAAATGTGTCCAAATCTTTACACGCTTTTCGAATAGCCACAACCTCAGCATGCATTGTTGGATCATTTGCAGATGTGACTTTATTATTCCCCTCAGCAATTATTTGACCGTCCCTAACAATCACAGCGCCAAATGGACCCCCATCATTCTCTTCCATTCCTTTACGAGACAATTCAATTGTTCTACTCATAAATTTTTCATCTTGTGTTGTCATATTTAAAATTATCTTAATATAAAAAGTTATTTTTAGTGTAACAAAAAATAATACAATATGCCATCATATTTTATTAATCATTTTTTCATAACACAAAAATATGATTTTTATAAATATACACCTTGTATATTTCTCTTATTTTTATTATACTAAAAATAAGAAAGGAATCATACAATTGTAGCACAAGCGCCACACAAAATACGAAAGACTAACTGATTAATATAGTTTTAATCAATTAACAATCAGTATTATGTATACATATTCTAAACATTTTGTTTCTGTGCTAAGTAAAAATTTTTTGACGGTCATCGTTTTTGGGATCGTTTTTTTATTTTCTGGATGTGAGCTTTTGTATTCACTGGATCCAGGATATAATTTTGCAGTGCAAAGAGGTACCATAAAAGCATGTCGAGACCTAGAAGATGTTGATATGCAAGAAACATGCATCAGTGCAATAGCTACAGATAAAAATAACGCTTCAATGTGCGCTGAGATAAGTGACGATCATAACAAAAGACAGTGTTATAGCAGTGTTGCTGTTGCCAGTGGTGATGTAAATATATGCTCACATATCGACAATAAATATGCCCAAGATACCTGTATTTCTGACATTGCACAAAACAAAGGTGATTATTCTCTTTGTGATGAAATAGAAAATAAAACAACACGATCAAACTGCTATGCGCACATAGCTACTAAAAAAAATGATCCAACTATATGTGAGAAAATTGATAATAAAAATGCAAAAGATAACTGTTACCGCGATGTCGCGATGAATAAAAAAGATGTGAGTATTTGCGAAAAGATCAATCGACCAGAATCGAAAACCTACTGCATAAGTCAAATCGCCACTCAAATTGGTGGGGACCTAGATTGTGAAAAAATAGAAGATGCAAAACAGAGGGCAACTTGTTTGAAAAAAGTGGCTATAAATCGCAATGATGAACAGGTTTGCGCAAAAATTAATAATGAATACGAACGAAGTGATTGTTATTCTACAATTGGAGAGAATAAGAAAGATCTTTTGATTTGTCAAAATGCTGATGATGACCTGCTGGAAAAACAATGCTTGGTAAGTGTTGGTATAGCTAAAAACGATATGTATGCATGCAGTGGATCTGATGGCGTGCAAATATATAATTGCCATTATGAATTAGCAAAAGGTCTCAACGATGCATCTGTGTGCAGTGCGATAGAGAAGAAAGGAACACGTGACAAATGCTATTATGATATCGCTCAGTCAGTAAAAAATACAGAAGTGTGCAAAAATATCAAAGATCAAAGCGAAAAAAATTACTGCGAAAAATATACTCACTAAGATATCCTGCTATATAAACAAAAAAATGGTAAACATGCGAGGCTGAAAAATATTTGCTGAACCTAATTCACAACCTCTTCCATTTTTACATCAATTACACCAGCACCAAGTGATGCAATTTTTTGAAATGCTACTTTATCAAGATCAACAATTCTACCCGCCACAAATGGACCTCTATCGTTTATTTGCACGATTACAGATTTTCCATTTGCCTTGTTTGTTACTTTCACATAAGA
>JAOZUJ010000181.1 GCA_029938745.1 Candidatus Moraniibacteriota bacterium | reverse complement strand
CAGAGCCACAAACAGTTGTAAACCAAGTAACACAACTTCAAGATGATGCAATTGTGGATGTTGTAGAAAGTACAACCCCATCTGTGGTTAGTATTATTGCAAAAAAAGATGTACCACAGTATCAGCAATTATTTAATTCTCCGATGGATTTATTTTTTGGTGTGCCACAAGATCAACAAATGCAACAACAAGAGCAAATGTTTGAAAAACAAAAGGTTGGTGGAGGTACGGGATTTTTCATTTCAGATGATGGGATGATCGTGACAAATCGTCATGTTGTCGTAGATCCAATTGCAGAATATACGGTTATTACATCAGATGGTACAGAGTATCCAGCACGAATTCTTGCACGGGATGAATTTTTGGATTTTGCAGTGCTTAAGATAGAAGGAGAAAGTTTTTCTGCCGTAGATCTAGGCGACTCTGATAATATCAAAATTGGTCAAACTGTTATTGCAATTGGTAACTCGCTTGGAGAATTTTCACACTCTGTGAGTCGTGGAATTATTTCTGGCGTGAAGCGAGATATTGTAGCAGGAAGTGGATTTGGTGATAGTGAACAGCTTACGGGTATTATTCAAACAGATGCAGCAATTAATTTTGGTAATTCTGGTGGACCGCTTATCGATCTTGAAGGGAAAGTGATTGGTATTAATACTGCTGTTGCACAAGGTGCACAAAGTATTGGCTTTGCAATCCCAATTAATCAAGTCATGCGTCTTATTGAAGATGTAAAAGAGGATGGAGTAATTTCACGACCATTTCTGGGTATTCGTTATGTTGCAATGACACCAGAAATTGCAGCAGAGTTAAATGTGCCGTATGAAGATCATGGCGTGTTAGTAGTGCGTGGTCGTAATATTGCGGACTTCGCGGTTTTACCTGGCTCACCAGCAGATGAAGCTGGGATTGTAGAAAATGATATTGTTTTAGAGATCAATGGTGAAAAGATCACGCAAGATAAACTATTATCACAACTTGTATCACAGCACAGCGTCGGTGACACTGTAACATTGAAAGTTTGGCACAAAGGTGAAGAAAAAGAAATTGATGTTGTGTTGGAGGATAGAGTCTCAATTAATCAAGAATAGAGTCATTTTTTGTAATTTATTTATAAAATTGATGTATGGATATCAATAAATTTACAACACGATCACAGGAGGCATTGCAAGATGCACAAAAATACGCTTCGGATCAGGAGGGTCAATTTGTGATGCCAGTTCATTTGGCGTATGCCTTATTGATACAAGATGATTCAATTGTGCCGATTGCAATCA
>JAOZUJ010000180.1 GCA_029938745.1 Candidatus Moraniibacteriota bacterium | reverse complement strand
CTAGGTGATACTGATGATGATATTGAGTCGGACTCTGATTCACTTACACTGGAGCTAGGTGATACTGATGATGATATTGAGTCGGACTCTGATTCACTTACACTTGAGCTTGGTGATACTGATGATGATGGTGAAGATCCCTCAGATGGTGAAGAACTAATTGAATCTGATATTGAATCAGATACAGATTCTGACACACTGGAGCTTGGTGATACTGACGATGATATTGAATCAGATGATGAATCAGATGGTGAATCAGATATTGAGTCAGACTCTGAATCAGATACAGAAGATGAAGGTGATACAGATGATGATATTGAATCAGATGATGAATCTGATACTGAGTCAGATACTGAATCTGATATTGATTCACTTACACTGGAGCTAGGAGATACTGACGATGATATTGAATCAGATACAGACTCTGACACACTTGAACTTGGTGATACTGAAGATGATATTGATTCTGATGATGAGTCAGATATTGAGTCGGATGGTGAGTCAGAGGGAGATGGTGACGCTGAAATACTTGATGATGGTGAAACACTTGAAGATATTGACGAACTCGGAGAGTGACCATCACAGTCACTATAAACAGCAAACAATATATCATATGCAGATTCTGCTGTCCAATTTGCAGGATTATTTTCATCTGTAATTATACAATTACCACTATGTGTAGGTGTTGTTGCATCTACAGCAGCTGAAATATTATTACTTGCATCGCCACCGGAGTGTTCAACAACAACGACATATTTTGTATTTGCTGCTAAACTAATTTTTTGTGCATCTACAAAAATAAAATTAATACCAGTACCACCTGTTGGTATAGTTGATACGTCTACAGGATGTGATGTCGCTAAAGCTGTTCCAGTTGGTAATGATGATGTGCCATAGACACCTGTATGTGCATATATTTTTGCAACAATATTTCCAGTTGGAGATCCAGTACGTGATAAAGGAAATTCAACATAATTTAATGTACCACCATACGATGATTCAAATGATTGACCACCACCATTAAAATCACTACTACCATGTAATGAAAATCCACCATCTATTGAACCATTATACATATCAACAATACATTCTGGATCACCTGGACTTGGCGATGGTGACACTGATGAACTCGGAGACACAGAAGAAGAAGGAGATTCTGATATAGATTCTGACACACTTGAACTTGGTGATACTGATGATGATATTGAATCAGATACAGACTCTGACACACTGGAGCTAGGAGATACTGACGATGATATTGAATCAGATACAGACTCTGACA
>JAOZUJ010000076.1 GCA_029938745.1 Candidatus Moraniibacteriota bacterium | reverse complement strand
ATCCATACAATTGTATTATCACCTGTTTTTGCAAGTTCTGTTTCGCTATTATTGTAGCCAAAGTCTGCTTTTGTGTAGTCATCATTAACGCCAAGTGTAACTTTATCCTGATTATTCATTTTTCCTCCCGGATCATATGTTTGCACCCACCCTTTGACATCTTCTTCTTTTACCTCCACCTTGTACTCTCCTTCTGGCAGATCTTCAAAAATATAATGACCATTATGATTTGTATCCGTGCGCCACACATGATCATCACTATTACCAAATTTATCATCTGATCCAGCCCATGTTAATTTGACACGGATATTTTCAAGACCTGGTTCATTCTCATCTTGTTTACCATCTCCATTTATATCATGCCAGATATAATTACCGATGGATGAGCTTCCTTCTGCAGATCTACGCCAAACCGTTGGATCAAGGTTTTGGGTAGTACGTGGATCATCTGACTCCACCGACTGTTGACCGCGATCGATATCATCTCCAAATTCTCCATCGCCATTTTCATCCCAATGTGCTGAACCTTGATTCTCAACTTCATCGATACCGTCATTTACTGTTGTACGATATATGATCACAACCTCATTGAGTGAATTCTCTTCATTTGTACCACCTGGATCTGGAGCAATATCTCCTTCCCACCTCACACGATCTTCGGCAGCATCGTAAATACACACAGTTGTTGTCGATGCACCACGTGCATCACACGAGAGACTTCCGTCAACATACACCGTATCCATTGGCACATTATCAAGCACTTGTGTAGCAATTGCTGCCATATTACCATCATTGATCCATACCATTGTCCATTCTACTTCATTATTTCCACTATCACCGACAATTTTTTCTGCAAATGGCGGATCAAAAACATTTGCATACAATGCATAAAATCCTGCATCTGTTGAAGTATTATGTTCACTTGAAGCAAGTGTTACTATATTTGTTGTTAATGTTACCGTGTCAATATCACTATCACGTGCATCATCACTTCCTGCGCCTTGATTTGTTGCATCATGATCAGCTGGTGGTGTAAAACGCACTTGATAATCACCTGGTACAAGGCTTTCAAAAAGATAGTTTCCGTTAGCATCTGTTGTTACCGTATATGCTGTGCCAGGATTACTAGGTTCATCTACTGGATTTCCAGCATCATCCAAGAGCTCTGCTACTACATTTTCAAGACCAGATTCCCAATTAGCCTGGATACCATCTCGCTCATCATCACGCCATACTTTATCACCAAGAGTTGCCAGTTCATACATACCTGCATCAAACGTCATATTAGATTCACCAGAGACAAATGATACCACATTCGTTCTACCAGTTGTGATACTTACATCAGAATCCGTTGTATCATCACCACTACTGTCTTGTGGTGAAAAATGATACTCACTCAGCAAAACAAACTCCATTTGATAATCACCTGGTAATAAATTCTCAAAAAGATAATTTCCACTAGCATCTGTTGTTGTAATATATGGATTCCCTGGATTATTTGGATTATCTACTGCAGTACCAGTGTCATCCAATAGTCGTACCTCTACATTTGCAAGTCCGGGCTCTCCAACATCTTGTACACCGTCAGCATTCGTATCCTGCCATGCTCTGTCTCCGATACTCACTGGCTCATAGATGCCCGCTGCTGTATTTACATTTTCCTCGCCAGCACCAAGAGCAATAGTTGCAGTCCGTCCAGTTGTATTCACATCAGAATCCACTGTGTCATCGCTGCCTTGATCTTGCAGTGTAAAGCTGTACCCCGCTGGTGCATCCACTTGTATTTGATAATTTCCGGCTAATAAATTTTCAAACATACCACTTCCAAGACCATCAGTTTGTATCACATATGGCATAGCCGCATTCATTGGATCATTGACTGGAACTCCACTGCCATCAAGCAATCTTACAACCACACTTGGATAACCAATTTCACTACCGCTAATAACTCCATCTCCATTTATATCAAGCCAAACGATAATTCCAATACTAGCCGTAATAAATCCAGCATCAACATTTGTAATATGTTCATCATACCCCAATGTAATCACACTAGTCATACCCGTTACAGGATCTGCGTCAGAGTCACTATTGTCATCACCTCCCTGATCTTGTGGTGAAAACGCATAGCCTGCCGACGTATCAAAATGTATACGATAATTTCCAGCAGAAAGATTTGTAAATAGATAATCGCCGCTTCCATCAGTTTGAACAACATATGGTGTACCAGGATTTAAAGGATCATCCAGTGGATTGCCAGCACCATCGCGTAATTCCACAGTCACATTTGCAATCCCAGACTCTCCCACATCTTGAATACCATCTTTATCATTATCATGCCATACATTATCTCCAATAGATGTTGACGCAATTGTAATTGACTCACTATCATTTCCTCCATAAGCTCTGCCATTAGTACTATGAGATATGCCATCAAATTGTGTATCATTTGTCAAAATATCTCCGATACCTACTGTATTTTCAACAACTGCATTATACGAAATTGTTATTTGTTCTCCTGAAGCCAAAACTGTATCACTCGTCCCACCAGCAAAATCAACTGTTGCTGGATTTGTACTAAAGCTTGAGACATAATCAACTCCATCAGTCAGCACGCCAGTATCGGAATGCGTAATTGATACAAGGGTAGGACTTGAACCAGCATCAAATAACGTATCAGGCAATGTATCTTGCCAGTCAACATCTAGCAATGTAGATGTGCCATCATTTGCAATAATAACGGAATAATTCATTGTGTCTCCAATTCCAGCGACATTACTATTCACATCTTTTACAATTGTTGGATGTGGTTCAATAACCGTTATTGTAACATCATCATCAATATCATGTGATGTACCACCAGTATCTGCATCATCCCATGTGAATGTTGCATCATTTGTGAGTGTGTCTTGTGCATCACCGTCCACTCCTAGTGGTAATCCATCTAATAAAATAGTACTTGAAAATGTATTATCAACACGTACATGGACTGTTAGTATTATTTGATCAACAGGGTCATTTGCTATATCTCCAACATCCCATGTGATTGGTGTTGTACCATTTGGTTGCTCAGCTACTACCATAGATCCGACAGCTGGACTTTGCAACGCTCCTATAACCGTCAATCCATCTGGTACAACATCCGTGATCTGAGCATTAAAAACTGTCGTGTCTTGTGGCACATCAACTGTAATAACATAATCAAATTCTTCACCAATTGTTGCTTCACCGCTCACCAAATTTGTTACCTTTGTCATTGACGCATCTGATGTGCGCACATTATCACTGTCGGTATCTGCATCACCCTCAAGCGGATCGACATCATTATAAACACGTTCAGCTGACTCAACGCCATCCATACTAGAATAATTTACATCTGCATCGTTAGAAATATTCGCACCAGCACCAATAAGAGGATCAATATCTGTCGTATACACAAGTGTCAATGTTTCATCTACTTCAAGATCTGTTCGTGCACTATTATATTCAATTGTAAAATCATTACCACTGGCAGTAAATGTATAATCAGCTGGCGTAGCCAATAACCCATTTACGGAATGTGTCACTGATGTCATTTGTGGATTTGTAAAGCCATCTGGCATCGTATCTGTAAGATCAGCACCACCATCATATTCATAACCTGTCCCATTACCATCATTTGTAATAACAACTGTTGCTGTTGCTGTGTCACCACCAGCAACAGTTTCTACATCAAAATTTTTCGCGAGTGTTAGATATGGCTGTATAATATCTAGTGTTGCATTGTCACTCACGGTATGATCTTGACTTCCGTCATTCCATCGCCCTGTTGCTGTATTAGTCGCGCTGTGTCCCGTTACAGCTGGATCCCAGATCCACGCACCGCCATCACTCAAACCTGTGACCAACATTTGATATGTCACATCAAAAACATAATCAGTGTCCCCAGTCGGAGATCCTGTATTTGCATTGTCAATATCATTATCAAACACAAAATTAATTGTTGCTCCAGGATTTGGATTTGTTGCATTGACCGTAGGTGCTGCAGAAATAGTGGCTGCTAACTCTGGATTTCCTGACACGTATAATACACTCATAGAATTATTCACATATTCCATACCGTCAGCCGTTATAACATCGTCCATCGTCGGACTATACAGATGCGTTTCTGCTGGAACTGTCACACGCACTCGATAATCTACAGTTTCACCAATTTCAGCATTTTCTGACGCAGGTGACATAATAGATTTATCAAAAGTTGCACTAAAAATTGTTGCTGTCTCACTGTCAGTATCACTTGTATATGCACTCTCCTCCGGTTGATCATTATACGTCCTCTCTTGTGGGATTGCGTTGTTAAGAGACGACCAATTAATGTCTGCTGTATTTGTAATTTGCGCACCAGCACCGACATCTCCAGTTACAACAACACTATAAGCTACCGTCATTGATTCACCGACTGCAAGATTGGTATCAGTTGTTCCACCATTGAAATTAAGTGTAACTGGATTGCCACTAAAATTTGATGAAAAATGTGTACCATCCACAAGTGAACCAGTTGTACTATGTGTTACTGACGTAAGTGATGCAC
>JAOZUJ010000016.1 GCA_029938745.1 Candidatus Moraniibacteriota bacterium | reverse complement strand
TATACAATGTCACGTGATTTTGAGATTGTTGATCTTGGTGTTGGGATTGTTCCTGGTGAGAGTAGCGAAAGCTTACAGTGGAAAGAATTAGGAACACACAAGAGCTTTAGCGAAACAGGAACAACGACAAAATATTCTGATACAATATTAGAAACACCAACGGATACACAAATTACACTAGAGGCAAAATTATATCCAAGTTTTTTAAATAATTTACCAGTGAATGATAATTCCTTACAATTTACATGGTCAGTAGATGGCAAAGAGGTTGCAACAGGTAATGCTACAAATGCGTCATCTATTCCTGTTGTCATAGATGACGATGATATAGATGTGTCCGTGGAGGTTATCAAAAGTATGAGTGATGCTGACAGAGTAGTGTTTGAAGATACATTTAACATTCAACAAGCAGAAACATCAGATATAACAGCTAAAAACACAACACAAGTGAATATAGCAGGCGGACCAATAACTGCATATAATGGAATCTCTGGTTTTTTTGCAACAACAGCACATAACGCACCGGAATATTTAATATTTTTGCTTAAAATGACGTTAATAATATGCGCAATGCTTTTTATTCCAATGGTCGTTTTAGAGCGTAAAATAAGATAATAAAAATATGAACAAAAAAAGAATAATAACAATTTTTTTAGTTGTAGCGTGTATTGTATTATTTCATACAACACACAGTGCAATTGCTGCAAAATATGAATTATTAGAAACAATGCCAGGTGTAGCTAATGCAGAAGCGACAGACGTATCATTTGCACAATATGCAACAGGTATATATAACTTTGCAGTTGCAGCTGTAGTTATATCAGCATTAATGATGATGACAATTGGTGGCTTTTTATATATGACATCTGCTGGAAATCAAGCACAAGCAGGCACAGCTAAAAAAATTATTACTGATGCACTACTTGGACTGATAGTAGTTTTTACAATATGGATTGTGTTACATACGATTAATGAGGATTTGGTAAATGTTGGCGGTACTATGGGATTACAAGCGATGCAAGGTACTGTCAGTAGTCCAAATAATACACCGCCAAGTAATACTGGAGTTGGTGGTGAGTGTAATGGCATTGCTGTATCCGGCATTAAGAAGAGTCAATGTGGTGATGTGTCACCTCGGTTAGGACAGTTTCTCACATGTCTTAATGATGCTGCACCAGGGTTGAAAATCACGAGTATTTCTGATGATGATGCCACTAATGATCTTAGTGCATGTCAGGGGTCAAGTTATAGTCATCCGCCATGTGATCATTCACGAAATTCATGTCATTATGGAGGGTCTGGCGGTGGCAGTCAATCTTGTGCAGTAGATATTTCTACACGATCAGCAAATTTACCACAAGGAACGACAGTTGGAAGCTTAATAGATATTGGAAATGCATGCGGAGCAGCTTTTACAAAAGATGAGTCATTATCGTCAAATCATCTCCATTTTAGTGTAACTGGTTGCGACTGCGACGGACATTCATAGTATATTTATTTAGTTATTTTTGTCGGTAAAATATATATTAGATTAATTCCGATAATAATCCAAAATATAATAGATAGATCATTTTTCCAGTAAGGTGTATCTAAAACACCACTAAATAAAATTGTCAAAAGTGCAGCAATATAAAATAATATTGTTGTGTTTTTTGTTTTGTGATACGTATATATTGAGAGATAGAGCCATCGTGTACAGAGTAAACAAAAAAATAAAACACTAAAAAAGCCACCAGAAATCCACAGCGTTAATAAGAGATTGTGTGGTGTTGGTGCAGACCATTCGAGATAGGGCTCAAAATACGGTTGTGCAGATAAATAGTCTTGTTGAAAATTATCTATACCAGAACTTAAAATAGTATTATTTTGTATATGAAATGTTGCACTGTCCCAAATCATGAGGCGTGACGCAAAAGAATTGCGTTGCCAGTCAGCATTGCTGTGGAGAATTTTTTGATATCCAACAAAAAATAATGATATGATTATTAACAATGTTGTAAAAAATAAGAGCATTTTGCGTTTAATTAGTATAAGTGCAATTATAATACTTAAAAACAATAATACAAATAATGTACTAAAAGAATAAGTAAAAAAGAGAGTGGTCAAAGCAAGTGAAAGTGTAAAAAATACAAAAATCTTTATCAATAATGATCGTGTTGTTGTAAAATATGCAAGAACAAAAAAAATTAGTGGTGCAATGAACATCGCAAGGTGATTTGGTGATAAGAAATATGCCTGCAAGCGCCCGTCAAATGTTGTTGTATCGTGCAATAAATACAACAGAGATATACAACTAACAAGAAATAAAATTGTTAACATCCCCGTGCTAATCCATGTGCGTGCATGAAAGTGTTGTGTAATATGTACAAAGATCAAAAAACCAGTAAGTGCGGGCATAAAAAGCCATTCAATAAAAACACCAAGACCATGCAAGGATGGATGTAAAAAAAGTACTGGAACAAATGATAAAACAAAAAATAATGCAAGGTACCATAAAATCTTTTCTTCTTTAAAAATGGTGAGGATGTGCTTATGATGCACAATAAATAAAATTATAGATAAGGTGAGGAGAAAGCATGTTAAAATACTCAGAGAAGTTGTAAACACAGGAACTCTAATAAAATAAAGTGGAATAGAAAGAATTGTTGCAAATAATAAAATATTTACCAATAGGGGTACAATAATAGAGTTATTTTGTATTTTCATAGGATGCGCCCAATGCTATAAAAAGTAAAAGAAGTGGAAAAATATGAACAGAAAATAGTGGTGTGTCAAAAAGTGAGTGTAGTAAAAAAATACTAATACTAATAAAGCTAAATAAAGCAATAAAGTCGGTGCGATGTTTATATAAAACAATAAGCAAGCTGATAAATATGCCATAAAATAACACTAAACCAATCATACCAATCTCAACGGTAATATCAAGTGCGAGATTATGAACATAAAAGGGTGTCCTGTAATCCGCACGCGGATTGACAGTGTATGAGTATGCACCAAGTCCGGTGCCAATGATGGGGTGAATGGTTATTTGAGTGATTGCATCACTCCACAGCGTAACACGGTGCGTATTAGAGGTGTCTGTGTGATCAAATGAGGACATAAGACGACTTGCAATCGGGTTGTGTGGAATGAAGAGGATAAAGAGTAAAGAACATAACAATAAAACAATAAAATGACGAATATTTGTTTTTATTTGTGGCCATAATAAAATAAATCCAATCATAAAACCACTAAAAATACCAATGTAGCCACCACGAGAAAATGTGAGCATGTTTGCAATAATCATAATACCAAAACAAAGAATCCAGAATTTTTGTTTGGTAACAAAATAAATACCAAGAGCAAGTGGTGTAGTAAGTCCAAGATAGAAAGAGAAAATATGTGGATCAGGAAAAAAAGCAATTGCACGCATGAGATCCACTGTGCCAACATGGACAAGCCAACTATTGTGCGCAATAACAGATGTTGAAAATGTGCCACCAAGAAAAAATGGTGTAATATATAACCACGTTTGTAGCATCGTATCTAGTGGTAAAATAAATTGCAAAATAAATTGCCCAATGCCAACAAGTGAGATAACCATTGCGCCAAGCACAGTTGCTTTTATGATCTTTATTTTAGCAGAAGGAATATTTTTAAGTAATGTTGTAAGCACAATAACAATTGGTGCAATGGAGATTAAAAAAATAACCTTTCGTATTGTCCACGGTAATATTGGTGTATAAAAGAGTGAAAAAAGAGTCCACATCAAAAAAGCGAGCAAAAAACCAACAATCCATCCGCGTGGAATAAAAAGATTTCCAACCCATAGTGCATATACAAAATATGAAAGTGTGATGAGTATAATGATGACGCGAATAATTGCAACATCAAAATTATCTGCAGGATTTAGTGCAAACTGAAAAGGGATAAAAAAATATAAAAATAATGTAGCGTATAAAATTGATTTCATTTTGAGTAAAAAAAGCGACAAAAGCGCAAAAAATGTTTTTGTGATGCGCCGTAGTGCTTGTGAAAAAACAAATCTTGTGAAGTATAGTAACATTTTTTTTGTTTTTGTACATTGGCTCCACTACTAACACCATTGATATGTGTAAGAAAATATTGTGGAATATATTTTATTTCTCCACCACAATTTATCGCACGTTTACACAAGTCAACGTCCTCAAAATAAAGAAAAAAATCTTCGTCAAACCCATCAAGCTCTGTTAAAAACTTTCTCGGTGCAATCATGACAGCACCGCTAATCCAATCAACTGATGTTTTGTTTTGTGTAAGCCATGATTTCTTATTGAGACCGCAATTATTTTTGAATGTTTGTAATAATGTGATATTTTCTCCCACAGACCAGGGCTCAATTTCGTCTAATTGTGTGCGAATCTGTGGCGCAACGATCAATTTATCATGCGTGATGTGTGTCATAATTTGAGCAAGATCATCACAAAATGAGTGTGTATCAGGATTCAAAAAACAAACAAATTTATTATTTGCGTGTGACAGTCCAATATTACTTGCACATCCATACCCAATATTTTTATTGATCTCATAAATAGATTGTTTTGCAAATTTATATTGTGGCAATGATAAAGATTTTTTATCATTATTAATAATAATAATTTCAAAGGTTTGGGCATCATTAATCGTGCTTAAGTCAGTTAAGCAACGATGTAATTCTTTTTCACTATTGTAATTGACGATTACAAAAGAAATTGTATTATTATTTTGTGGCATAATCATGATAGGCTTTACGAACGGAGCATGCAAGAGGTTTATTCTTTTTGCAATCAAAATAATTTTTTATTTTTCGTAAAGATGTGTGTATGTGAAACCAAAGTTTTTTAATACCACTTGTGTGTTTTTTGAAAAAAATGAGACCAGATAATACAAGAAAATATGTTTTTTGTTCTTTATTATTTTCACTAAGTTCACTGTGATATGCATGTGCTTGTGGCACAATGCCCAAGGTAAAGTCATTATCTTTTGCACGAAGTGAAAAATCAGCATCTTCATAATAAAGGAAAAATTTTTCATCAAAAAGACCAATTTTTTCAAACACACTGGATGAAACAGTCATTACACAACCAGAAATATAATCAATATCTGTTAAGATTGTCTTGACTGGTAGTGGATTTGTGTGTGTTGCGCGCATATGAAAAAAAGAAATATGTCCACCAGAAAACCATATATTTTGAGAAGATTTTTTATAGATTACTGGAGAAACAATATCGGCTTTGTTATGTGTAATAGATGAAATTAATAAGTTGGCACATGTTTTTTCAATAATTGCATCAGGATTGCAAAAAGTTACGGTGGTTGCACCGTGCTCTAGTGCAAGTCGTGCACCAGTATTTGCACCTGCTGCAAATCCAATATTGTGAGAATTATAAATATATACAAGATTGGGAAATCGTGATTTACAATTTTCTAGAGAATTGTCACGTGAAGCATTGTCAACAATGATTATAGAGGGGTTGATATTTTGTGATTGTACAATGCTGTTAATACAATCGATAATATGTACACCACTATTGTAATTAACAATGACAAAATAATGTTTATTGTGAGGCATATTTTTTAAGATCGTTTTGGTAATATATGCAGTATATCATCTCGAGTGATAACGCGAAAGATAAAAAGTAAAAATCC
This sequence comes from Candidatus Moraniibacteriota bacterium, assembly GCA_029938745.1. Classification (GTDB taxonomy): domain Bacteria; phylum Patescibacteriota; class Minisyncoccia; order Moranbacterales. The sequence goes on along the minus strand of JAOZUJ010000016.1, from coordinate 10,342 downwards.
ATATAAAATAATAGCAATTCCTGTTGTAATAAATGGTGCAAATGGAGCTGTAATATACAATATGATCATGGCACCGCCTGATAAAATAATAAAGGGTAGTTTGATAGATGTAATTTTGTATGGCGTATAGCGCAGTGCCATGAAAAGAGTAATTAAAACAACAAATAATTCTGTGCCAACAGAAACGATTGCAGCGCCGGTATATGAATATTGTGGTATGAGAATTATATTTGCAGTGATGTTAATAATAGCAGCAATGATAAGTGCAAACATTAATTTTTTCTGATGCTCACCAGCAATAAGGATATTCGTAAATAAATGTCCAAAGAAAATAAAGGCTAATGCGAAGATAAGAATTTGTAATACACCTGTTGCTTCGCCAAAGGCACTGCCTCCAACAATATTGATAATGTCAGATGCAAGAAATAACGTAATAATGACAAGTGGCACGACAATAAGCATGAATAATTTCAAAATGATATTTGAAAGTTTAATAAATATTTTTTTGTTTGTAAAAATATAACGAGAAAAAAGTGGAAACATAAGCCCAATAACCATAGCAGGAAAAAAGACAAGTGTCTCAATAATTTTATAAGCCACACCATAAATACCAACATCACTCGATGTTGTAAAAAATGATAATAAAATTATATCAACTTTGAAATATAAAAATGTAACAAAAGCACTCACACCCATTGGTGCAGATTCTTTGAGAAACAATTTCCAATACGCTTTGTCTAATTTTAGTGAAATTTTTGTAAATTTGCGTGATAAAATAAAGATAAAAATAAAATTCCATAACATAGAAATAAAGAGAGCAAGAGCAACTGTGATAAAGCCAAGATTTAATTTAATAACAGTGACAATAATTGCAATTTGAATTACTTTTCCAGATAATTCGACAATGGCAATTTTATCAATAGCAATATGTTTTTGAAAAAGACCATTGAGGAGGCCATAGCTAGAAGAGAAGATAAATGCACCAGCAGCAATGAGGATACCCACTTTCACATCATTTTCATATGGCAAAAACCACACGGAAAGTGTTGCGAGCATAAAAATTGTACAAGAAATAATGAGTCGCAATGTAAAAATTCTACTTAAAATCCATTGTTCATCAGCGTTTTTGCGTGAAATTTCTCTTGTAGCAATTGAATAAAGACCAAAATCACCAATTGCAGAAAAGAATGCAAAAAAAGCAAGCATTGTTGCATATTTACCAAATCCATCTGGACCAAGATATCGTGTGAGCATGCCAATGCCAAAAAGAGCCAAAGCAATTGATAATACCTTGGCTATTCCATTTACAATAATATTATATGTAATTTTTTGTGCGATCATAATGAATTCATGATGCTTTGTGGCTTGATTATCACCTTACGGTCTTCGTATGCACCAACGCTTTCTGTTTCAACGCGTGTATCATCAGCAACTGTCATGTGGACAATGCGACGTTCATAAGCATTCATAGGGCGCAATATGATAGGTTTTTTTTCTTGTGCAGCCTGATTTGCGGCATCTTTGGCAATATTTGTAATTGCACGATCTTTGTCTGCTTTGTAACCATTGATATCAATGTTCATACGATCTGTGTAGCCATTTTTGTACAAAATGGATCTAACGATGTGTTCAAGTGCATAAAGATTTGATCCATGTTGTCCAATTAAAAAACGCGAATCAGTTTTTGTGGTAATAGAACATGTAAATATTTTTTTATCTGTTTGTGGATCAAGTTGCTCTTTAATTGAATAATTTGCATCAAAGTCCATTAATTGCAGGATTGTATCAACACTTGTTTCAATTGTCTCATGGGCAGTACTCATAATATTGTATAGTTATGTAATTACTATTCCTGATCTTTTTTCAACACTTTCTTTTCTTTGTGCATGATAAACCATTGTTGTGCAATCATGAATAGAGTTGATGTAAGCCAGTATAATGCCAATCCAGATGGAAATTTAATACCAATAAAGAGAGTCATAATAGGGACAATGAAAAGCATTTGCTTTTGCATGACCGTTGCAAAGTCTGGTGTGCCAGAGTCTTTCTTTTTATCTTTTGTTGTCACAGCTTTCGCGTCTTTTTCTTTTTGTGCTTTTGCAGTCTTTGCTTGCATCATTTTGAGTTGATAGAATTGTGCAGCAGCAGTAATAATAGCAAGAGGAATACTTGGCACTGTGAGATCCATAAACCCAAGGAAGAAGGCATTTACTGTTTCTGGTGCAGATATGAATGAATAGAGGTATTCATTGTGTATTTCGAGTGCGCCGTCAACTGTGAGATTGATAATAACACGATACATCGTGATAAAAATGACCATTTGTATAATAAGAGGAAGACAGCCCGCAGCAGGGTTTACCTTATGCTCTTTATAAAGGGCCATTGTTTTTTTGGAAAGTTGTTCCTTATCATTTTTATATTTTTTCTGCAACTCCTTGATTTTTGGTTGCAACTCTTGCATTTCTTTTTGAGATTCAATTTGTTTGCGGGATAGCGGGATGAGAGCAGCCTTAATGAGTAGTGTCATTACAATAATTGCAATGCCAAAATCACCAAAAATATTATAAAGACCAAAAAGTGCATTATAGATTGGTTGATAAAAGAGTGTAAATAAAACTTCCATAAAAATAAATTATTGTAGTTAGATGCGTGTGAGTTTTGTTTTTTTGAGAAGCTCTGTCAGTATGACGACAGCATCTCTATATGGTAACACTTTACTGTGATTTGTATAGGATAAAACGATATCAAATCCAGGTAGAATCGTTGGATAAATAGTTTGTATAGCACTTTGTAGTATGCGTCGTTGTTTATTTCGTCGTACAGCCAATAATGAATATTTTTTACTGATTACAAAGCCAATGCGAGTAGTGGAAAGGTTATTTTTCCTATAATACAACAACACGCCACCCAGAGAGTGACGCTTGCCTTTGAATACCTTCATAAAGTCCTGATTGTGACACAGTCTTTGATTTGATTTCAACATGTAAAATACGATAATATTAGATTCTGAAAATGTCTATTGTATTAATGTGTGAAAAAATCTACACAGCAAGACGCGTGCGACCTTTTTGTCGGCGTCTTTTGAGCACAATGCGACCAGCGCGCGTTTCCATTCTCTTGAGAAACCCGTGCACACGCTTACGTTTGCCTTTTTTTGGTTGATATGTTCGTTTCATAGCCGAGAAATATTAAATTAAATATCTTCATAATACTAGCATGACAAACAAAAGAAGTCAATGTTACAGGGTAGTCGTAAGAAGCAGGTTAAGGAGAGGTTTATTCATAGTTATCCACAGCTTGTTCACAAACTGTGGATAACTCATCATATTTTGTATATTTTGATAATAATGCTATAATTTTTCTATAAAGATTTTATATAGATTTAAAAACGATTAAAAAGTGTATGTATATTGTGTGGATAACCGGCATAACATATATTTTTCATATAAAACAAGAATTCTAATTGATTGTACGGGGGTAATTTTATTAGATGAAATATAATTTAATTTAATGATTATCTAAAACGATGAATAATACAGAATTATGGCGTTCAGTTTTGGGGAATATCGAACTGTCAATATCAAAAGCAAATTTTAGTACATGGTTTAAAGATACGACAATTCTTTCAATTGAAAATAATCATGTCATTGTTGGTGTACCAAATGGTTTTGCAAAAGAATGGTTGGAAAATAAGTACCAATCCTATATATTGCAGGCATTGCGCAAAGAGGTGCCAGAAATTCATAGTGTGAGTTGTTCGGTATATAATCCACAAGATATAAAAGATGAGTTAGAAAATTCAAATAATAGTGAAGATCAAAAAGAAAACATTAAGAATAATGTGTCCACACAAAAAAGTGTGCAAACAAAATCAAAACAAACACAAAATAAAAATACACAACAAACATACAATCCAACAAAGACACAATATATTACAAGTAATAATATCAATCTTAATGCTCGGTATACATTCGATAATTTTGTTGTTGGTGAGCACAATGAATTAGCAAAGGCAGCATGCCATGCGGTATGTAATGATATTGGAAAAATTTATAATCCACTTTTTATTTATGGAAAAGTAGGACTTGGTAAAACACATCTCTTACAATCAATTGGTAATCAGGTTCGATCTGATGATGGTAATAAAAAAATCGTGTATACAACATCAGAACGGTTTACAGCAGAATTAATCAATTCAATTAAGAATAATACAGCTGATAAATTTAAAGAAGAGTATCAAAAAATCGATTTACTCATTATTGATGATGTGCAATTTCTTGCGGGAAAGGAAAAAACACAAGAAGAATTTTTTCATATATTCAATACATTATATAATCTCAATAAGCAAATCGTTATATCTAGTGATCGACCACCAAAATCTATTAGTACATTAGAAGAACGATTGCGATCACGATTTGAAGGTGGAATGATCGTTGATGTTAGCCAACCAAATTTAGAGACGCGTATTGCGATTTTGCGGACAAAGGCAATGGAAAAAGGTTTTTATTTGAGTGATGATGTGCTTCGATATATGTCTGAAAATATTAAGAATAATATTCGGGAACTGGAAGGAGCATTAAATCGTGTAATTGCAATTTGTGATCTTCGTGGAAAAGAGCCAACACAACAAATGGTAGAACAAGCACTAAGTGAAATTATTAAAAGCAGTAAAAAACCATGTGTGCAAAATAAAAATGTTATTGAAGTGATCTCAGAATTTTATGAAATTGATAAAGAAGAATTAATTAAGAAAGGGCGTAAAAAAGAAGTGGTTTATCCACGGCAAATTGCAATGTATTTATTACGAAAAGATATGAAGATGTCATATCCAGGAATTGGTAAATATTTTAGTGGACGCGATCACACGACTGCGCTACATGCATATGAAAAAATTAATAGAGAAATGAAGGAAAATGAACGATTAAAAGAAGAGGTTGAGTTTTTGCGTGAAAAATTGTATTCCGCATAATTTTTGATTAGTAGGATTGGAGAATAATTTTTTTAAAGAAAATATTATGAAGGCTATATGTACATATGAAAATTTAAGAGGAGCATTAAATGCAACGGAATTTGCAACGAGTAAAAGTGCAACATTGTCGATTTTAAATAATATTTTAATTGAAACAGATGGTGGACAATTATGTCTCAGTGCAACAAATTTAGAGATTGGTATTGTAAAAAAAATTCAAGCAAAGATTGATGCACCAGGAAAAATCGTGGTATCTGCTAGTTTGTTGGGAAATTTTTTGACAGCACTTCGTGGAAATGATCACATTAGTATCAGTGTTGAAGGGCGTATTTTAACGTTAAAAAGTGGTGCACATAAGGCAAAGATCAATGGTTATGATGTAGAAGATTTTCCGATTATTCCACAAAGCAGTGAACAAGAGGTGATGGACCTGTCACTGACGCAATTTAAAAACAGTATTTCCAAGGTGCTTAATTTTACATCAAAAACACAAACACGTGTAGAATTAACGGGTGTGTTTATGTCATTTAATAATGATGTAGTGTGTAGTGTCGCAACAGACAGTTTTCGATTAGGTGAAATGTGTGTGCCTCTTGGTGATGTGGTAATGAATGCTGGTGCACATAATTCAATTTCTGACAGTGATCGACAAATCATACTACCACAACAATTGTGTGCATATATCAATAAATTGCCAGATGAACATGAGACTGTGCAGTGTAGCATTGAACAAAACCATTTATTTTTTATCTGTGGAGACTTGTATATTACTGCGAGGCTTATCGATGGTGTATATCCAGACTATAAACAAATTATTCCGACAAGTTCTGTGACAAATGTGATAATCAAAAAAGACGCTTTAATGGAAGCAATGAAAGTAACAACAGTATTTACCGGAAGAGAGAGTGGTGAAATCCATTTTGATATTAATGACAATAAATTAAAAATCACAACACGAGAACAAGAGTTGGGTGAAAATACAACCGAACTTGACGTTGAATTAACAGGTGAAGCGCAGAATATTGTACTTAATCCGCGTTTTGTTATTGATGGTGTTGGAAAAATTGATGCAGAACATGTGAACATTGCAATTAATGGTAATGCTGCGCCAGTCGTATTCCAAGGTTATGATGACAAGAAATTAGATAAAAAATACACATACATTGTAATGCCTGTTAAAAGCGCATAAATATGAAAAATATTAGTTCGTATCTTACGCGAAAAAAGAAAAAGCAAAAAAAACAGTACACAAAAAAAACTGATATTGATGATCAAACAATTATGCATCTATTTTCACTGGCTGTGCGTGAAGAGTATGGACGACAGGGCGAAAAACATATTGTGCCAAAATTTTATAAAAATGGTATTATTTTTGTGCAAATTCAAAATTCTATATGGGCACAGGAATTATGGATGAATCGGGGTTTATTTGTGCGCGTGTTAAATGAAAAAATTGGAAATAAAGTAATTAAAAACATCAAAATTGCGACATAGATTGTAGTTAGAACTGACATCAATAGATAATAATCAGATGCTACCGTACCTTTAAAGGTACGGTAGCATTTTTATATTTATGACAACACTTAATATGTCACATCCACTTCTTTTTGTGCACTTGCAGTATTGTCACCATTGTCAGTAAGCTTTACTTCAATTTTTAGTGTAGAATCATTTTGATCTTCTGGTATTTTATATTCATAGCTCGTGTCCTTTGTTTTTGTAAGTGATTTGCCATTTACAATATATTCAATTTCTTTAATGTCAAATTCTGTATCTGGAGATGTTTTAATTGTGAGTGTGTCAGAATCAATAGATTTTGGTACAGAAAGGGAAATTTTTGCAGTATATTTTTCAAAATCTTCTTTTTTGCAATCATCCGGTTTATCATCAAAAATCATTTTATCATTTTCTTTTTCATAATATTTTTTAACACTCTTTTCCCAATTTTTGTATTGTGGGTCATCCTTTGGATTTTCTGGATTTTCACCACGAGGGTCATCTTTTTGTACGTAATAAAGGATGTTGTGGATATCTGCAAATACACGCTTTTTCTTTTTATTGTCCGGACAATATTTATTAGCCTTACAATATTTATCATCTTTACCAGGAATTTCACATACTTCAATTTTTTTCATATCGGGCAGTTTTCCATCCAATACATCTTTATCTGTTTTGTGATCATCTGCATTATATTGTGGAAACTTTTTATTTGATGATTCAGGGTATGCTTCAAGTATAAAATCACGAAAAATTGGTGCAGAGGCATTCGCACCAACACCACCACTATTCATTGATGAATTATCATTATTACCACTCCACACACCAACAGCAACATCTGGAGTGTAGCCAACGGTCCATGCATCACGGTTTTCATTAGTTGTACCAGTTTTACCTGCAACTGGTCTATTATCAAAGCGCAGAGGGTTATTTGTGCCAAAGGTATCAACACGATATTTATTTGTAGAAAGGATATGTGATAGCATTCCAACATATTCTTCATCAACAATTCGTTCACCATCAGCACGTACAGATTCCTCAATTATTTTACCAGCTTTATCTTCAATTTTCAGAAGTGCTCGTTTTTCTTGCTTTATTCCATTGTTTGCAAATACAGAAAATGCAGCGGTATGATCAAGAAGTTTTACTTCACCTCCACCAAGTACAAGTGACAGTCCATAGCGACTAGGGTCATTGAGGCCAGTAATTCCAAGTTGCTTTGCAAACTTGATCACTTCCTTTGGGTTTGCGAGATAGAGGGTTTTAACAGCCGGTATATTAAGAGACATTCCAAGTGCCTTTTTCATTTTTAAGGGTCCACGAAAAGTGCCGTCATAATTTTGTGGCTTATAATCATCGGCACCATCAGCACTGAATTTTGTTTCTACATCAAAGAGAGTTGTTTCAGGCGTGTAGCCTTTTATAAATGCATAAAGATAAGCATATGGCTTGAAAGATGATCCTGGTTGTCTGTCACGTATAGCAACATTAACCTGACCATCAATTTCTTCATCAAAATAATCACGAGAACCTACCATTGCGATGATATCACCATTAGTTGGATCAATTGCAACAAGTGATGAATTTTCCGCGTTATATTTTTCTTTGTTTTTAAATGCCTGATCATGTACAATGCGCTGTGCAATTTGTTGTTTATCCCAGTCAAGTGTTGTGATAATTTTTAAACCTTCTTTTTCGAGATATTCATGACCATATTTTTCCTCCAGAGAATCACGTACATACATTACAAAGTGTGGAGCTTTTATATTTTCGGTATTTTTTGTAACTTTTGAAAAAACATCGACATCTTTAGCACTTTGTGCAGCCTCTTCGCTAACATATCCAAGTGCGACCATTTGATCAAGGGCATATTCTTGTCGTATTTTTAGGCGTTCTTTGTTGGAACCATAGGGAGAAAATCGTGAAGGTGCCTTTGGAAGAGAAGCAAGGATTGTTGCTTCGTCAAGTGTGAGATCTTTAGCATGTTTATTAAAAAAAGTTTGTGCAGCAGCTTCAGCGCCATACGCATTTGATCCGTAAGGAATTTCGTTGAGATACATACCTAAAATTTCATCTTTTGAAAATTTTAATTCAATTTCAATTGCAAGAATTAATTCTTTAATTTTACGAGAAATACTTCTTTCATTTGTAAGAATTGAATTTTTGACGAATTGTTGTGTAATTGTTGATCCACCACGACCACCACCAGTATGAAAAACGTTAGATAGTACAGCATTCGCAACACCTCTGATGTCAAAGCCTGGGTGTTTGTAAAAATTATGATCCTCTAGTGAAATTGTTGCTTGCTTAAGTACAAGAGGAATCTCTTCATGTGGAATCAATGTACGCTTTTCCTCACCATGAATATCATAGAGTAGCACAGTGCCTGTACGATCATAAATTTTTGTGCTTTCATCAATAGTACGCGTGTTAATTTTGTCTGGATCAGGAAGATCTTTTGCAAAAAATGCAAATACGCCAATCGCAAACAAAAGTCCAATCGCAAAAAGAATTGCACAAATTTTAAGAGACACTATAAGCCATTTTTTCCAATTTTTTTCCTTTGATTTTTTATGCCATTTTGCATGTTTTTTCTTCATAACATTGGGTGATTGATTATCATATGGTGTTCGAAGTTCAATGGTAGATGTTTTTTGTTTTTTAAATTTAGCAAAAAATGATACAAAAAACTTTTTGCATTTATGACAAACTTTTTTTTGAGAATTATAATATGATGTCCGAGATGATTTTTTGGTAAAATCACGTGGAGAATATATCTTTTTCATATACTTATATAATACACTCTTTAAACATTTATGAAAAATGAGTGCATGTAGTATATATGAAAAAAAACATTTTGTAAAGATTAAGTCTTCAGTTGTTTGAGATCATTTTCTGTAATATTTAATTGATCATGATAAAGCATATAAGAATTATCTTTTTTTGTGCAATTCATCCATTAATAATTCCATCACATTGATGTTTGTGTGTTTAAAGTATCCATTAAATAGGCAGGCTCTATTGATTTCTATGAGGTGTAATCCAGATTCTGTGATGGCGAGGTCTAATCCTATAAAATCGAAAGTATTTTTTTTGAGTATTTTTTGAGTAAACATTATTATTTCAGGAGATAGCGTTTCTATTCCCATAATTTTGACAGCAGTTGTAGCTGTTTTTGGACTTTTGACAGTTGCTTCAGGGAGAATGTTGTTACAAATAACATATATTCGGTATTCTTTTTTGATGTTCATTTTATCCTGGATAATATATTTTTTCAAATGCGTTGTGTCTAAATCGTGTGAATTAAAAAATATACCCTCTGCTCTACCGGAAATTCTTTCTTTTGTGATGTACATTTCATTATCTGAATCTGTAGTTAATTGTAAGAGTTGTGTTTTTGGCATAAATGCTGAAAAAATCTGATATTGATGCCATTTATCCTCAAAATAGATGTCATCAATTGTTTTCAAATTATCGATAATATAAGCTTCTTTTTTATTGGCTAACACAGTCTTTAATAAAGAGTTGATTTCTTTTTTTGTTAATACACGAAAAGGGTATCCAAAATAGATGTAATCATAAGTATTTAATAATAGTTTTTGTTTTAAATCAGATATATTTTCATCAAAAAAATAAAAATCTACAGATACTTTTTTCTGCATTGACTGCGTAACATAGAGAGATAGTGACAGATCATCTATGTTTGTTATAAGGAGCATTTTTTGCATACTGTTTTTTATTGAATCATTTGATTGATGGATTTTACAAAAAGTTCAAAATTACGTTTTTTGATTTGTTTGGTACCGACTATTCGTAGCAAATCAAATCCTGGAGTTGTATTCATCTCAACGAGAATGGGTTTTTTATTATTTGTAA
>JAOZUJ010000075.1 GCA_029938745.1 Candidatus Moraniibacteriota bacterium | reverse complement strand
AGACTTGTGGTGGTGCTCGCAATGACGTATAATTTGGCACATTTTTAAATCAAAACAATGACAAAAAATGATGTAGCGATTCGCTTTAGTGATGTTAATTTTGAATATGATAATGGTAAAGTGATTCTTTCTGAGGCGTCATTTTCTTTACGTCAAGGGCTAAAGGTTGCGCTTATGGGACAAAATGGTGCAGGTAAAACTTCGCTTTTTAATATGATCATGGGCAAGGCTAAGCCATTATCGGGTAATATTTATATTGATGATGGACAGACAGTCGCGTGTGCACAGCAAGTGATTCCACGAGAGCAAATGACATTAACGGTGCGGGAGTTTTTTGATTTGTATTTTACTGGAGAGGATTATGACTTAGACAGAAATATTGAAGATGTAATGAAAGCGGTTAATTTATCATTACCAGAGGATAAGATTTTGTCTGCATTTTCTGGTGGTCAGCAAGCACGACTTCTACTTGCCTCAGCTCTTATTCAAGATCCTGATATTTTACTTTTGGATGAGCCGACAAATAATCTTGATGATGATGGTATAGGGCATCTTCTCACATTTCTCATGATGTATGAAAAGACGTGTATTGTGATTTCGCATGATGCAGATTTTCTCAACATGTTTACTGATGGAGTTCTTTATTTAGACGTGTTTACGCATAAAATTGAACAATATGTGGGTGATTATTATGTTGTAGTAGAGGATATTAAAGCACAGATTGAGAGGGAAAACATGAAAAATGCACAATTTGAGAAAAAAATTCGTGACAATAAGGAAAAAATGAACTATTTTGCTAATAAAGGTGGTAAAATGCGACTTGTGGCAAAAAAGATGCGTGACGAAATAGAACAAATGGAAGAAGATAAGGTAGATGTGCGTCAAGAAGACAAAACAATTCGTGATTTTACAATTCCAGCTCAAAGTGATTTTGTGGGAAATGTTATCACGATCACATCAATAAATGTGATGGTTGATCATGAGCCGACGGAAAAGGATGTAAATGTGATCTTAAAGAAAAAAGAACATTTATTGTTAAAAGGTCCTAATGGGATTGGCAAGACAACATTACTAGAAAGATTAGCTGAAAATAATACTGATGGTGCTAAAATTTTGGATGGTGTACGTGTGGGATATTATAGACAAGATTTTTCAACGTTGAATTTTGATGATACAGTTTTTGATGCGCTTATAAACGTGATGCAAATAGAAAGTGAAGAAAAGATGCGTGCAGTAGCAAGTAAATTTCTCCTAGGAAAAGAAGTAATGGATGCAAAAATTGGGAGTTTGTCAGAGGGTCAAAAAGGACTTGTTGCATTTGCACAATTAGTTTTGCTCGAGCCAGGCTTGCTCATACTTGATGAGCCGACAAATCATATCAATTTTCGCCATATTCCAGTGATTGCTAAGGCGCTTAAAGAATATGAAGGAGTAATGATTATAGTGAGTCATGTACAGGCATTCCTTGATGAAATAGGCATTAGTGAGGAGTTAGATTTGGGAAAGTAAGAATAATGTCATGTTTACATTTTATAAATCAGCTAATCTAGTAGCTGATTTTTTTGTGTGCATTATATGTTGTTAACTGCTATACTAAAAATAGTAAGAAATAAATATATGCACTATGTCTGAAAAAAAGAAAAAAGTTGGCGTGTTTACATTCACGTGTGATGAAGGGTGTTCAATCTACATGATCGAGATTTTTAACAAAAAGCTCATAGAATGGCTAGAAAAAATGGATTTGGAGTATTTTCTTTCGATGAAAGATCGGCGAGATGCAACGGAGTTTGATATTGCAATCGTAGAAGGTGCGATTACGACCGAGCGTGACCTGCATGAGATCAAGAAGGTGCGAGAAATGTCTAAAATATTAATTGGCATGGGAAATTGTACAATTACTGGGATGCCAACATGTCAGCGCAATAATTTTACGCCAGAACAAACGGAAGCAATAAAGGATGATCTAGAAAAGTTTGATTTTTTGGAAAAATGTTTGCCAGTTAAGGAAGTCGTGCATATGGATGATGAAGTGCCAGGATGTCCAATGGATGAAAAGAAGTTCATAGAAGTTTTAGAAAAATATCTTTAAATAATTTTTATATAAAAAAATATGCATACATGTGATTTAGACATTAGTATCAATCGGTTATCAAAAATTGAAGGTCACGCAGATCTTGATATTAAAATTAAAAATGGCAAAGTTGAACATGTTGAGCTACATGTAATGGAAAATCAACGGTTTTATACGCAAGCAGTAAAAGGTAAGCCAGCTCTTGCAGTTCCACAGATTGTATCACGTATTTGTGGTACGTGTTCCGTAGCGCATCTAACAGGGTGCATTGAAGCAGTTGAAAAAACACTCGATATTACACCATCTGAACAGACAATGGTTATGCGAAAGCTAATGATGCATTCGCTCATGATTCGTGATCACGCTTTACATTTATATTTTTTTGTTGCGCCAGATCTTTTTGGGATAGATTCAATTTTAGATATAGATGAAGATAAAAAAGAGATCATTCATCAAGCATTACACGTCAAAGAAGCTGGTAATAACCTTTCTAATTTGATAGGTGGACGAAGTGTGCATGCAATGTTCGAGCAAGTTGGTGGATTCACTAGGGTAATTGATAATGCAAAAATTCCAGAAGTTGTGGAGGAATTAAAAAGCATCCGTCCGTTGATAGTAGACCTTGCAGAATTGTTTTACAATTGTGATTGGGAAATGAAGCGAAAAACACGTTTTGTTGCACTTAAGACAGAAGACTTCTCTTATTTAGAGGGTTACATCGCGACGTCCGAAGGTGAAAAAATTGAAGAAAAAGATTATTGGAATCACTTACATTCTGTTGTATTACCATATTCACAAGCAAAAGGTTTTGAATTTGAGGGTGAGGAATACATGGTTGGCTCGCTATCGCGGTTAAATCTCAATAAAGAAGCAATGCATGAAAATACAAAAAAAGATATGAAAAAATATCTCGATGTATTTCCATCAGAAAATATTTATCATAACAATTTAGCACAGGCAGTTGAGATCATGCATTCGATAGATCATTCAATTGAGCTTTTGGAAAATAGGGAATTTGTGAAAGAAGAAATTGTCAAACCAACAAAAATGAGTGGTGAGGGTGTGGGTGTGATAGAAGCGCCACGTGGAACTTTGTATTATTATTTGGGCGTAGAAGATGGGAAGGTAAAGTATGCAAATTTAGTAATACCAACAGCACAAAACTTGATAAATATGCGTGAAGATGTGCGGAAAGTGGTTACAGATATTTGTGGTGACAATGTGGCACCAACAAAAGAATGGGAGGCAAAAATAAAACTAGAAGTAGAAAAAATGATACGTGCGTATGATCCATGTATGAGTTGTGCGTCGCACTTTTTGAAAATTAATTGGAAATAATTCTTCTATGTGTCTAGCATATCCAGGAAAGATAGTATCAAAACAAGGTGATCGAGCGGTGATTGATTTTAATGGAATTAAAAAAGATATTAATTTAGTTATGGTTGATGCTGATATAGATGAGTATGTCATGGTGCATGCTGGTTTTGCTATTGAAAAGATGACAGATGAGGACGCTATGGCTGCGCTGACGGTAATTAATGATTCTCCACAAGACAATGACTAGTATTGAAAAAGTTATTGAAGATATCAATCAAGTGGCAAAAGACATCAATCGACAAATAAATTTAATGGAAGTGTGTGGCACACATACGCAAGTAATTAGTCGATATGGTATTGCAGACATTTTGCCAAAAAATATTCATTTGAGCACAGGACCTGGTTGTCCTGTATGTGTTACGAGTCAAATTGATATTGATGCAATTGTGAATTTAGCGTTGGCAGGCGTTCCCGTCGCAACGTATGGGGATGTTTTGAGAGTTCCTGGAGCTTTTGGGAGTTTAGATCAAGCCAGAGAACAAGGGGCACAAGTTTTTGTTGTTCATACGACAGAGGATGCATTGCAATTAAAGAAAAAACACCCTGACGTGGTGTTTTTTGGATTAGGTTTTGAAACAACAACACCCATGACTGCGTATGCAATTCAAAATGGACTTACTGTTTATTCTGCACATAAACTTTTTTTGCCTGCGATGCTTGCCCTTGTTGATATGAAGGAATTAAATATTGATGGGTTTATCGACCCTGGTCATGTGAGTGCTATTATTGGGACAGATCCATATCAGGTCATGAAACTTCCACAAGTTATTACTGGTTTTGAGGCAGAAGATGTGATCGTTGGTATTTATATGTTGTTGAAACAAATTAGTGACGGCAGAGCTGAAGTGGAAAATCAGTATGTGCGCATTGTCAAAAAAAAAGGCAATCCAAAAGCGATGAAATTGATAAATGATGTGTTTGATGTGGTTGACGGACAGTGGCGAGGCTTTGGTATGATTCCTTTGTCTGGACTTGATGTAAAAGATAAATATAAAGAACAAAATGCGAAGATAAAATATAAAAAAATATTAGACAAAGTTGATTTTTCACAATCACAAAAGCCAGTCGCATGTAAGTGTGGTGACATTATTAGAGGTTTAATGAGTGCAAAAGAATGTCCTCTTTTTGGAAAAGTGTGTACACCA
>JAOZUJ010000074.1 GCA_029938745.1 Candidatus Moraniibacteriota bacterium | reverse complement strand
ACTTCTTTTTCAACTTTTTTTGTTATAAGTGACTCAACATCCGTTGGCGTTGCACCTGGCATCACAGTCGTTACTACAACAACGGCAATATTGATTTCTGGATTAAGTGTCCGTGGAATTGTTACAAAAGCGATAACTCCTCCAAAAATCAAAAAAATCAAAACTAATGCGACAAGTCGCATATTTGTAATATAATTTTTCAAGACTTTTGGATAATCTGAAGAATTATATTTTAATTTTTGAAGATATTGTGATACGTGATATCGCGTACCATTTTCATTCTCATGTTTCATATTTTTTGGCTTATTCTTTTGCAACAACAACCTGATCACCATCAAACACATTGCGATTTAGGATGATATCATCATCCGAACTAATATCACCTTCCACAAAAATAAACCCACCAACAACTTCTCCAGAAACAACGTTCTTCGCACGAGCAATGCCGTCTTCTACGACAAAAACAATTGTGCCATCATTCATCAATCGCACCGCATCAAGTGGAATAAGTACTTCATCTACCGACGGCTGTGCCTCTATGGGCATTGACACGCCTACATATTCATTATTTGTAAATAATTCGGCATATTTTTGATCCACATTATATGTCACCACATATGATTGATCATCTGCAACACCACGTGAAATATTTTGTGGCAAGATCTCGATCTCTTGTCCATCAACAGAGATAATACTTGGTTGCAAAACATCCACAACACTCGCAAGAGATGAACTAATATTTACAGCAAGTCGCATAGATTGATCATTGGCATTTACAACAGCAATCCTCTCTCCCACATTTACTGTATCTCCACGCGACACAAAAACTCTATCCACAACACCATTAAATGGTGATACTGGTGCATATCGCGCTGCGCCAATAGCAGCTTGTTTTTGTTGTAACTTCGTTATATCAAATTCTAGTTCTGTATTTCGTTTTTGAATTGTGTATTGTTTCCGTGCGATAGTCGCCTCGAGATCATTTGTTTTACGAACATCATCACGCTGGTCATCAATGATACCAATTTTTTTATCAAAAGTTTCGTCTTGTGTTTGTGATTGCCGTGCTGCAATTTCATATCCAACAGCTGCAGTATTGCCACCGCTATACGTCTCAGAAATATATGCAATTTTTTGTCCTACACTAACAACTTGTCCACCTACAACATAAATATTGTGCACAATCCCTGGCACATGCGCAATAATTGTAATAACACCCTCTTTTTCAATTTTCCCAGAAAGCTCTGTATATTGTCTATCGCTTACACGCATTGTTTCAACAGTTTTTTGCACAACACTCTGATCTAATACTTCAACATCCTGTACACGCATTTTGTTACCAATAAGAATAATGGCAAAAAGAATACATAGCGCAATAAAAAAAGATAAAAATGCATGTCTTTGAATAAAATCTCCAATTTTTCTTATCACTTTCTTCATAAAATACATAAATCATTAACAACACTAAACGATACACCAAAAATTAATATGCGTCAATTGCATCTTCTTGTATAAATTTTAATATAAAAGTCTTATCAACATATATTTCAATAATAAAACTAAAAATACATATCAAGTATGTATTTTTTTAAATTAAAGCATCATCTTGCCACTCCTCACTGTTGAAACGTCAACAAAATATTTTTTGAAAAAAATCTAATAACAGTCTATTTATGTAATATATTTCAATTGTTCCAACATAATACATGCGCTATGTTGACATTCTATGTCGTGATCTCGACAAAACTCAATTGTAGATTCACTTTCGCTCCCTGGTTGCAACCACACTTTTTTGATATTGTGTTTTGCAACATCAATAATTACATTTTGTGTTACCGCTGGAGGCACAACAAAAATTGCAACATCAACTTTGTCAATAATTTCCTCAATATTTTTATATACTTTTTGCCCAAGGATCTCGCCACCCTTTGGATTAACTGGAATAACATTAAAACCAGCATCAAGTAAATTTTCAAGTATTTTATAACCGTACTTTTCTTCATTTGCTGATGCACCAATAAGCACATAAATATATTCTTTATTTATGATATTTTTCATATTTTTATATTAATTTGTAACATTTTTTTCTTCAGGCTCTGGATGTTGCTGATATTCTGAATGCACAGCATTCAATTTTATCGTCATTGTTTTTTTTGATAATTTTTCCAATTCTGTTACAAGTACCTCAAAATTTGGAATTTCCCCAACACCTGCAATCACAATATTTATTGTATTACTTAAAACATCTAACTTGTGCAATTGATAGTTACTATCACTCACCCATTCAGTAACAACGTCCTGTGCATCAGTTTGCAACTGACCTGCATTGAACATTTTATACGTCGTCACTGCAAGTGGCAGAGTAACTACAATCATTCCAATTGCGATCATGCGAAAAACTTTTTTTCGTTCCTTCTTCTCATTTGCTTTTTGCGTTACAAGTTTACCTAAGCCTAACAAGTACAGAACCAAACTCCCAGCAACTACAATAGAAAGAAAGTTTGTAAAAAAAAGTAAAAATGCACCACTTGCCATTTGCACATTACCCACAGATAAACATACTCCTGCTACCGCAAGTGGTGGAATTAACGCGATTGCAATCGCGGCCCCCGGCAATGAATCATTAATGTCATCACGACTCATCGCGAATGCTGCCACAGCTCCTGAGGCCAATGCAATAAAAAGATCTGTTATATTTGGTGCCACACGTGATGTAATTTGACTGTTTGTTTCTAATGAAATAAAACCAAAATATGTTTCGGACAGAAAATATGCAACTCCAATAACAATTATTGTACCAATAGTAATAGTAATAAAGGATTTCATTGCTCGATCCAGCCGCCCCATTATTAACGCTGTTGCAATTGCCATAATTGGCAACATCAGCGGTGCAATGATCATTGCACCAATAACTGTAGCCGTTGAATCCTGCAAAATACCATATGTCGCAATAACCGTAGACAGAATAGTTAGAACAATAAATCGCACGAGGTACTGTTTGCGACGAATGCCTTCATAATAGAATTTGCTTACAAATGTCCCAAGGTCATCTTTACGAAACATATTATATTGAAATATTTTTTCAAAAAAATTCATAGTATGAATTGAGAGTTATTTATAAGACTTCTTATATAAAACTATCACAAAAGAATACTTTTTACAAAAAAACACCCTTCCAGAAAAATGAAAGAGTGTTTTAGAAAATATATTTTGTATACTAATCTAGCCCTTGAGTTCACGTGCAGTATTTTTTGCCGCAGCACCAAATACAATTGTAAATACACCACCAAGTAGAAGCAATAAAGCAATAAACCACGCGAATGCAACTGCTGTTTCTTTTGTAAAAAAGAACATCAGCAAACCAATCGCAATGCTAACAATTGCCATTGGGATTGATTCTTTGAAAGACATGATACCACCTAAGATAAATGTAAATCCGAGTACATAAATTACAAATGTTGCTACAGCTACAGTTGCAAATAATGGCGCACTAATTACAAATAAACCTGCGAGAAAACTTACAATACTCACAAACAAAGTTATTCCACGATGTGGATTGCGACTGTTGAATACCGCGAAAAAATCAATAAATCCTTTTACGATCAAATAAACACCGAGTAATGTTGTGACTACGACATACGTTTCTTTTGTGTTCATAAAAATCAGCATCGATATAATAATGAGAATAATCCCATATACAATTGATACTGCAGACATTGCGCCGAACATACCAGCGACTTCTTGTGCTTCTTCATCTACAACTTGGTTTTCTTCGTTCATAATATAAAGTTATTAGTTAATTAATTATTGAACTCTTTTATTATATATTATTTTTTTCAGAAAAACAACCCCTCCAAAAAATACTTATAACATATTACAACTAATGCCAATTGGGAGGTGATCTGAAAATTTCTCTTTTGTATACGTTGTTATCTTTTGTATATCAAGCTCTTCACTCACAAACATATGATCTAAAATAATTTTCGGCTTCCACGACGGAAATGTTGCATCAAATTTAACATCAGTCAAGTGTGTTTGATTTTGAATAATTTTCATTTCCTGTGCGCCAATGTTGAAATCTCCCGTTAGAATTGCTGGTGTATTAATTTTTTTCATTGTATCTGCTATAAACTGCCTTTGTTTTTCATTACGTTTTTTTGTCGTACTAAGATGTGTAGTAAAAAAATGCAAAACAGTTGAATTAATATCAATATTTGCATTACATAAATATCGTTTTTCACCTCTACCTGGCAACTGCACTTGTCCTGTCTCGACAATTGGATGTCGTGACAAAATTGCATTACCTTGAACAATCCACTTACCACTCACACGAGTAGGGAAAAAATGAAAATATTTCAAATGCGTTTTCATAGCCAATGTCTGCACGTGATTGCATTGTTTTGTGCGCCAAGAACAATCATCAATTTCCGCAAACGCAACAATATCAGGTTGCTCTTTATTAATAAACCCAATTGCCTTATCAAGTGCGTCAGAATTATGTGGAAAAATATATTTCCATCCTGATGTAATATACTGCATATAGCCACATGACATATGCATACCACTTTGAAAATTGATAAATAATATTTTCATATTTTTTTGACTTTCAATAAAATTGCAGTATATTTACTTCTCATTGTAACACTCAATTTATAACAATATCGATTACGC
>JAOZUJ010000179.1 GCA_029938745.1 Candidatus Moraniibacteriota bacterium | reverse complement strand
CCAAAAGCCGAATACAATGGAAATCAGAAAGAAAAACGCACGGATTGTCCTCAAATTGTAGTCGCACTGGTCTTGGATGGCGATGGGTTCTGTAGTCGTCACTTCACTTTCAAAGGCACAATGAGCGACCGTAATTCTCTGAAACACATTTTAGAAAGTCTTTCCAAAGAATTTGATAAAAACTCTCCACCAACAGTAATAATGGATAGAGGAGTAGCTGATGATAAGAATATGGAACTCATAAAAAATTATTTTAAATTGAATTATATTGTTGCTTCGCGAAGCAATGAAGAAAAACAATTCGAGGAGCAATTTAAAAATGAAGATTTCGATATCATAAAAGAGGACAAAACCAATATTGTAAAAGTACGAGTTGAAAAACAAGAAGACATCACCTACCTTTTATGCAAAAGCAGTGGTCGCGAACGCAAAGAAAAAGCGATGCGCAACATGCGTGAACAGCGACTTGAGGAGAGTCTCCAACGCTTGCATGAACGCATCAAAAATGCAAAGATCAACTCTCCCGAACAAGTCAATAAAGCAATTGGGCGAATTGCCGAAAAACATAGCAAAGCAGCACATTATTACGATATTAAGCACGTGCCATACAATTTCAGGTACACTATAAAAGAAGGAGTGCAAATAGATAAACGTTTAGAGAAAATGCTTAATCTACGTCGCGAAAAAGCTCTTACTTTTAAAATAACATACCTGGCACTGGTAAAAGAAATTAAAGGAATAAAAGAAAAATATGCCAATGATTTTAAAAACATTACAATTACAATTAATAAACCTCAACTCAACTGGGCGCCAATTGATGAAAAAGAACAAAGCAAACAAGCGCTCGAAGGCAACTATCTCCTGAAAACAGAAAGAAAAGACCTGTCGGACAAACAAATATGGAATATTTACATGATGCTTACACGA
Organism: Candidatus Moraniibacteriota bacterium; assembly: GCA_029938745.1. Classification (GTDB taxonomy): domain Bacteria; phylum Patescibacteriota; class Minisyncoccia; order Moranbacterales. Next base: position 427 of record JAOZUJ010000179.1, on the reverse strand, counting down.
GTAGAAAAAGCCTTCAGAAATCTCAAAAGTGATTTAGCATTGCGACCAAATCCACATCAGAAAGAAAACAGGGTTGATAGTCATATTTTTATTTCAATTCTTGCATACCATCTCTTGCACGCAATAGAATTTTCATTAAAGCAAAAGGGCGAAAACGTATGGTGGAGTAGCGTGAAAAGAGTAATGTCATCACATTCTTATTCAACTATAATTTTACCAACAGTAAAAGGGACAGTGATTCATTTAAGAAAACCAGGCATACCCGAAGCAATACACAGGAAAATTTATCAGCTACTTGACATTGACTTTCAAAATATGAAGAAAACAAAATTGTATATCTAAAAATGTAGTTCAGCCAACTTGTGTAGTGCCTATTGAGTGGGGCAGTTGATTTTTACGCACTTATGCGTAGAGCGCGAAAGATGGG
>JAOZUJ010000073.1 GCA_029938745.1 Candidatus Moraniibacteriota bacterium | reverse complement strand
GTGAGTCCACGGCTCATCATATAAAAGAGCCTTTCTTCATCAATGCTTTCTATGCTTGCCTCGTGTGATACAATTGCCGAATTATTTTGTGTGTCCAGTGTTGGATAGGTGTTTGATTGAGAATTATTATCGAGTAACATGGCATCACACTGTGTATAACTTTTTGCATTTTTTGCAGAAGTATTGATTTTGATAAGTCCACGGTAATTAGATATACCACCACCCCGAGAAATTGATTTTGATAAAATGTGGGATGTGGTATTTGGTGCCAAATGAATCATTTTTGCACCAGTATCAAGTGTCTGATCTTTGCCAGCAAGTGCCATGGAAAGTACGCTACCACGCGCGTAATCTCCTGCAAGAATAACGGCAGGGTATTTCATCGTTATGCCTGAGCCAATATTGCAGTCCACCCATTCCATAGTTGCACCTTCCATAGCCTTGGCGCGTTTTGTAACGAGATTATAAATATTTGTACTCCAATTTTGGATTGTAGTATAGCGAACTTTTGCATTTTTTTCTACAAATATTTCCACAACTGCAGCGTGTAATGATTGTGTAGAATATGCTGGTGCTGTACAACCCTCAATATAATGAACGGATGAGCCCTCATCAGCAATGATGAGAGTGCGTTCAAATTGTCCAAAGCGTTCTGCGTTAATACGAAAATATGCTTGTAAGGGTAACTTCACATTGACGCCTTTAGGAATATAGATAAATGATCCACCACTCCATACAGCAGAATTAAGTGCAGCAAATTTGTTATCTGTTGGCGGGATAAGTTTATTAAAGTATTTTTTGACTAAAACAGGATGTTCACGTACCGCAGTATCCATATCGCAAAAGATGACGCCTTGTCGGTCCAATTCTTTACTGATTGATTCATACACAACTTCACTTTCATATTGAGCACTCACACCAGCAAGCCATTTTTTTTCATGTTCCGGTACACCAATGCGATCGTATGTCTCTTTGATCTCATCTGGTAGATCATCCCATGACTTTTCTTGTTTATCTGTCGCGCGGAGAAAATAAATAATATCATCAAAATCAATTGTTGAAAGATCTGGTCCCCACGAGGGCAGTGGTGAGGCAGCAAATTTTTTGTACGCTTCTTGACGAAATTCTTGCATCCAAGGTTCTTCTTTTTTGTAATTGCTAATTGATTGTACAATGTCTGCATTGATGCCACGTTTTGCTTTCACAACAGAAACCTCTGGCATTGAGAAGTCATGCCGTCTATTGAAGCTCAAGTCATTTTTTGTTGCATTTTTTGTCATGATTCATTTGTGTAACCTTCTTTTTCAATTTTTTCTGCTAAAGTTGCGTCACCTCTCTCTGAAATTGTTCCATCATGCATAACGATCACTTCATCAACGGGGAGGTAAGAGAGAATACGATTATAATGTGTGATCAGAATAAGTGTTTTGTTAGAGTCTTTTATAAATTTTTGTAAAAAATGTGCAATGATCTTGAGTGCATCAACATCAACGCCAGTATCAACTTCATCGAGTATAATATATTTTGGATCCAAGATTGCTGCTTGAAGCACTTCCATTTTTTTGCGTTCGCCACCACTGAAGTTTTCATTCAATGAGCGAGTTAATAATTCTGATGGTATTTGTAATTCTTTTGCGGTTGATTTTATTTTTTGTGAAAGTGTTTTGCTGTCAACTTCATCACGAGACAGAGCAGATCTGAGCAATTGACCAACAGTGACACCTGGTATTGCCAATGGGGATTGTGGTGAGAGAAATATCCCTTCTGTAGCACGTTTATGTGCAGGCAATGTATTTATCTCTTTTTGATCAACAAATATATTTCCATCAGAAATAAGCATAGCAGGATCTCCCATGATCGTTTTGGTCAGAGAACTCTTACCAGAACCATTTACACCCATGATCGCATAAACTTTATTCACATCAAAATCAATAGAAATATCATGAAGTATTTCTTTCTCTTCGACATGTACAGATAGGTTTTTTATTGAGAGCATATTTTGTTTAATGTTTATCAATAAAGTGTCGATTGGTAAATGCACGACCAGAACCAGTCTTGAGATATTTTTCGAAATTGAATGCTTGATGTTCGTTCTTGAATGCTATATAAAATTCCAAAGTAACAGGAAGTCTATCTTTTGTTGCATTGATTTGTCCATTGCTATGACGCGTAAAACGATCTTCTAAATTATTTGTACATCCAATATAATATCCATCTTTGCATTTCAAGCTATATACGTAATACATAAAAACAAAGAGGGTTATTCATTTTAGCCAAAAGCTACGGTATGAAAATGCGGATTTATCACGCCATAGCTTTTACTGAGTGCTTTAGTGTAAGGCTCGCCGTCGCTAAAGCTATAGCGAAGTAAAGCGGAGGCGGAGGGATTCGAACCCCCGGTCCCCGTAAAGGGACTTCGGTTTTCAAGACCGATGCATTCGACCACTCTGCCACGCCTCCAGTGTCTATTTAGTCAATGCTGTAGCTATCAGCTACAAAGTATATCATAACAGGTGGCAGGGTTTTTGTAAATATGTTAATATATATGTAGTATAAGAAAATATAATTCATTGTTCTTGTATATTGTGACGATTCAAAATAAAAAAAGGATATGGTAATGAATTTACGTGAAAACAAACTAGACCAGTTTGATACAAATAAGAAGCAAAAGAAGGGTCTTTTTGGCCGCACAAAAAAAACACACGTGATTACGCAACAAAAAAAATTAAAGCAACCACAGCAAAAGAAAAAAATTCAAGCACCTCAACAGAAAAAAATACAACAACCACAGCATGAAAAGTGGGTGCGGAAACAACCCAAGCCACCATTGCCAGAAGAAAAACTAGATTATCAAGAAAATGTTCCATATAAAAAAGAATATTCTCAATATATAGGACAACAGCGAGAAAATGTGCTTGTGCACTGGCGTGGTCCAGATTTTGAGCGTTATCCACATAGCAAAAGATGGTATACATGGATCTCACTTGCTGTAGCTGCTATTATTTTTTATGCACTATGGACAGATAGTATTATCATGGCTATTGTTTTTGTGCTTATTTGGCTCGTGGGTTATTTGCAGTTATCACAACAACCAAAAGTTATTGATTTTGCTGTAACGTATGATGGGATACTTGTGGGCGATGAAATGTATGCATTTGAGGACATCAAATCATTTTGGATTTTTTATGAGCCACCACATACACGTATTATTAGTTTACGGATGAAGGGTCACTTACGTCCATATTTACATATACCATTACATCAAATTGATCCTGTAGCAGTACATGAAGGATTGATCGAATTCATTCCAGAGGAAAGGCAGGAGCAAAGTGGGATAGATGTGGTAGAGCGTTTGTTGAATATGTAGATTTTTTTGTGTGTAAACGTATTGACGAATACGCTCTTTTTGTGTAGAATAAACTTTGTTGTGAATTTGTATGTCCTTGTAGCTCAGTGGATAGAGCGTTTGGTTGCGGTCCAAAAGGTCGTAGGTTCAACTCCTACCAAGGACACAAAAAAAGTAAAGAACTGAAGAAGGGTTCTCACCCGAAGGGTGATTAGCCTTCGGCTGGAACTTTCTGCATCAACGGTAGATAAACTACCAAGGACACAAAATAAAAAACAACCTCTTTCTGAGAGGCTGTTTTTATTTTTGAGTTATTTTTTTCTTTTGTTATTTTTCTTTTCAGATTTTTCCATTTGAGCTTCCAGTTCTTTGTCAGCTTCTGCTACGCTTTTGGAAATTACTGTTTTTTTGGTGTAGAGATTCATTAGTGAAAATATTACCATGGCAGCAAGCACGATCCCAATCGCATTAAGTAGAAACATTGCAAGTGCACCAGAAATTACATCAGGTCGTAGTGTCGCAATTCCAATTCCAATTGTTGCGAGTGGTGGCACAAGTGCAACTGCAATCGCAGTGCCTGGAAGTGCTTCTGAAAGCTCTGGTTTGATACGAGCAAAGGCTGTGGCAGTACCAGCAATAATTGCAATTATGAGATAGACAATAGATGGTTCAATACGGGAAAGAATTTCAGTATTGAGCTCAAACATAAAGTTTGCACTAGAAGTAAAATTCCATAAGAGCCATGTCATCGCAGCAGAAAGTCCAATTGCATACCCGGATGATTTGAGTAGTGTGAAAAAGGAGCGTGAGATCAAATGTCCGTCAGCAATCACAATTCCAAGTGCCAAAGAAAGAATCGGAGAAAGAATTGGTGCAATGAGCATGGAAGCGATGATCACAGCAGTATTGCCAATGATCAAACCACACGCAGCCATGAGAACTGAGAGCACAACAAGGAAGAAAAAAGATGGTCGTGGTGTAGAGTCGTCGATAAGGTCTTTAAGTGCAATTGTTTTGTCTCTTTCTGTTATATCGTCAAAAAGTAAACTCATTATATTTTTTTTATTGATTTATAGTTTCATTATATATGTTTTATCAGTAGCTTTCAACTACTGGTGAATCAAAAAACTTGATTTACACGATATTTAATGATACACTGGTTTTTGTACAATTGAATATAATTATGGAGAGGTGCTAGAGCGGTCGAATAGGGCACCCTGCTAAGGTGTTAGGTCTTCACGGGCCTCGAGGGTTCGAATCCCTCCCTCTCCGCACGTAGCTTCGAGTATCGAGGTAGACCCGAGATCCTTTATATAAGCCATTCTGACAGAGTGGCTTTTATTTATAAAATAAGGAAGAGAACGGGACATCGAACTTTTAAATGACCAAGCTCATTTTATTGATAAAAGGCTTAAAGAGCTTTATACTTTTTCATATGCATT
>JAOZUJ010000178.1 GCA_029938745.1 Candidatus Moraniibacteriota bacterium | reverse complement strand
AGCATATTTTATCAAACAACTACACACACGGGGGTTATTATGAAAAAAAATGTTTTTATATGTTGTTCTTTATTACTTGCTGGAATATTGATGTATTCCACACCGTCTAGCGCGGAACTACTTGATCTGTATATGGAGTTTTCATATGAAAAAACAGAAGGCCGTGAGATGCCGATGCAATACTATGTGTACTGTGATGGTATACTGGTACACGTCATTGATCACGGACCTGGTCCAGAGACATTTTTTGTAGAATCAAATGGAGCATCTACTTTGTCTTTTAGTATGACGGCCATAATCAATGAAACAGGAGAAGAATCTCCACATTCAAGTCCATATCTGTTTATGGTCACACAACAGCCAGAGGCGCCGTCGGGATTTACAATAGAGCTTTCTGATAAAACAAATTATTTTGATCGTTATCAGATGCCTCTTTTGTCAAAAAGATATAATGAAAATCCCTATACAACGCCATTCACATTATACAAAACACTTTTTACTGCAACAATGAAAAATTTATCATTTGCACGAAAAACTGTGCTCCGCATGAGTTAAATATTTATCAAAATTGATGAATTAAAAAGGTTACAATAAATTTATTGTAACCTTTTTATAATTATTTTATTTGATTTTTTGCAATATGCGATACATCTTATATTTTGATGGTGATAATATTACATCGTATGACCCTTCTGTTGTAAAGACATCTACCTTTGGAGCAAATCCTTTTTTGAATCGTGTAATACCCTTTTTACCATCATCAGTGCTATCTGGAAAAATACCACCAAAGTCATACCACTGACATCCCCTTTCTTTTGCATCCAACATTGCTCGCCATTGTAAGAGAAATGGTGCCATTATATTTCTCCGTTTATCTGACGTTGCTCCGTGTAAATACGTTGCCGTGTCACCATAAAATGATGTAATATTTGCTGCAATTATTTCTCCATCATACTGCGCTATATATAATTGCATCATATTCTCTGGTATCTTTTGAAACATTTTATGATAATGTTCTCTATCGTGAAATGTAACACCCTTTCTCTTTGCTGTTTTTTCTACAAGATCACAAAATACATCAACATATTTTTTATCTCGTGATGTAAAAACTTTCACACCTTTTTTTGTGGCAAGTCGTATATTATATCGTGTCTTACTTTTCATTTGCGATAATATATCATCTTCTGAAAGACTAATATCTACAATAAGATTTTCTCGTGGCTGCATATCATGTGGCGCTTTTGTATATTTTGTATTTTTTGCGTCAAATATATCTAACAATTCTTTTTTACACACATCAATACGCATCCACCCAGCATTATATGATTTTGCCTTTTGGATGAGTGCATCAATTTTTTTCT
>JAOZUJ010000177.1 GCA_029938745.1 Candidatus Moraniibacteriota bacterium | reverse complement strand
AACAGTCCCATAAAAATAACAGATGCCGCAACAATAATGACAAGTCCATACACTAGCGCTGTTCCTTTTTTTAGTTTCATACAAATTACATCTTAAAAAATTATGTTGGTGTGTGTCCAAATGTAGAAAGATTACGCATTACTACATGTGATTGAATACGGATGTTATTAGGCTGTCGTATCTGATCAACATTCACAAAAAGTAAGATCTTTACCATAGTTACATTTCCTGCATTCACAGGGTCTGTGAGCTCAGTATTTGTAAGATCATAATATGTAAATATTGGTTCATCTGTCGAATTATTTACAACATAATTTGCAATGCGACTCACTATCTCATCACTTGCATCGCCATCATCTGTAACAATATCATAAATTGGCGGCGTCACTGTTGTATCAAGATCTGTCACACCAACATTAAATGTATCGTCAGTATCATTCAAAAAATATCGAATACGCTCAATTTCTACATCATCGTCATAATTTGCATAAAAGATAAATTCTGTATTTTCTGCAGATTCTACAGCATGTGACCCATCACCACCAGAACTAGCTCGACGAATATTCTTTACGGCATCATCAACACCCCGAGAAGCAAACATCGTTGCATACCCCATCTCAATAGAAAAATGATTCATCTCCCATATTTTTGCAAAAAACATCGTGAAACCCAAAAGCACCATTGATGTAATCGATATTACAACAATCGTCTCTACAAGCGTGAATCCTTTCTTCACATTATTATTATCAAAAAACATAGTCAAAAAAATTAATTATCCACCCAAGTTAATGTTATACCATCATCTGGTGGCAACATCAATCCATCCACATCAGCAGCAGAAGTCGTATCGGTAGACTCTCCATAATAGTCTGTACAATCATCTAAACAAGTTATACAACCATCTTCACAACTATCATCACAATCCACTTCTGTTGCACAATCGTCATCATCTACGTCTTTTACACATGTTGGTGCTGTTACTGTAATATCATAATCTTCACCTGTAATCAAATCTTCATCTGCAACTCCATCAGGTTCATCGTTTTCAGTGCCACCACCTATTAAGTCAACAGGAAAATACACTTTACCGTAGATATCCGTCTGTTGCGACTGATCATACGTTGGCGATTCTGTTCTTTTTAATTCCACAGTTGCGCACCCAAATGAACCTGTCGTTACTGAATCTATCACTGACACAATAACCCCATTTACAGAATCATCTATTATGATCATCTCATTATCATCAACGCCATCTCCATTATAATCATCACCATCAAGATTGACGAGATTACCTGTAACCTCCACAGAATCATATTGTGCACTAGAAATTGGATTGAATTTCCATAAAACATACCCACTCTT
>JAOZUJ010000015.1 GCA_029938745.1 Candidatus Moraniibacteriota bacterium | reverse complement strand
TATAGAAGGTACAGATAAAAGTTTAAATTGTCAGGAAGAAAGCACAACAACTGGAGAAATTGTAGATGAAAATGGCAATACAATAACAGCAGGATGTGAAGTGTGGTTTGATGGATGTAATAATTGTCAGGTAAGTCCAGATGGAATGCTCGCATGTACGCGGATGTTCTGTGACCCAGCAACAATGCAACCAGCTAAATGTCTAGATGAAGAAAGTCTTGATAATGATAAGCAAGTTTGCGCAGAGGCTGGTGGCGTGTGGAGTGAAGAACATGACAGTTGTTTTGAAGATCCAGCAACAATGGCAGGAGAAGGGGAAAAATAATTCGTATACTAATTTTTGCAAGGCTAATTTAGATTGTGAAATAAAAACGTACAAAAACAGGTTCTTAACCTGTTTTTGTTATTTTTAATGACGGTGTCATATGCTACCTGCCTGCCGGCAGGCGTAACAACACATAAATTAAGTGACAAAATGATAAAAATGAGCTAGTATTGCTGTATAAAGCACTTGGATACATAAACTTATGCACGCATTACTTTCAACGGTGGAAAGTTATTCATTTATTGCTGTTTTTGCAATTTATGTCTATTTAGGTGTGGTTGTTATCTTTATTATCATGGAAAACCGTGACACGAGCTCTACGCTTGCATGGATTTTGATCTTTTTGCTTTTTCCAATTATTGGATTTTTTGTATATATTTTCTTTGGACGTAATTGGAAGGTTGTCAATCCACGCAAAAAAGATAAGATCAAGCAGATTCATGAGAAAACAGAGTCTATTGTCAAAAAAATTCAACATAAGCAAGAGAGTTATATTGCATCGATCAAAAATAAAACAATGTCACATAGTGTTGAGCGTATTTTACGTGTGTCACAAAAAAACTCTGATACGTTTCTAACAACGCATAATGCTGTGCAAATATTACAAAGTGGCACACAAAAGATCGAGGCATTAAAAAAAGATATCAAAAATGCAAAAACATTTATACATATGGAATATTTCATATGGCGTGATGATAAATTAACAAATGAAATTAAAGAACTACTCATCAAAAAAGTGCAACAGGGTGTGGAGGTACGCATTGTGTATGATCCAATGGGCTCATTTTTTACAGCACTATTTCATAAAAAACATTTTAGAGAAATGCGACATGCTGGCATTGAAGTCGTACCTTTTTTTAATGCGCTGTCACCACTTCGAATTACAACTGTCAATTACTTATTGCACAGAAAAATCGTTGTAATAGATGGCGTTATCGGATATACGGGAGGTATGAATATGGGGCAAGAATATATTGATGGTGGCACATCATATGAGAGTTGGCGTGATACACATGTGCGGTTACAAGGAGACTCCGTATTATTTTTACATAGTGCATTTGCAATAAACTGGGAAGAGGCACGAGGCACATCTTTGTTTAATGATAAATATTTTCCAATTCATGCGAGTGATTGCACAGAACGTGTGCCGGTACAAGTAATCTCATCGGAACCAGATTCGTATTGGCAACCGATTAAGCAAGCATTGTTTGCGATCATTATGGCAGCAAAAGACCATATATATATTCAAACGCCGTATTTTATCCCGGATGCAAATTTATTTGAAGCATTAAAAATCGCAGCACTTGCTGGTGTGGATGTGCGCGTGATGATTGCTGGCATACCAGATAAACGAATACCGTATTGGGCAGCTTTTACATATTTTGAGGAATTACTTCTTGCTGGTGTTAAAATTTATCATTATAATGCTGGTTTTTTGCATGCAAAAACAATCAGTGTTGATGGTAGTATTTGTTCAATTGGTACAACAAATATGGATATTCGCAGTCTCCATTTATCATATGAAAATAATATTGTCATTTACGATGAGTCAATCGCAGAGGAATTGGAGAGTGATTATAAAGAAGATATAATGCAATGTACTGAGTTTACCATTGAACAATATAAAAAGATAAATATATTTGCGAAATTTCGTAATTCAGTAGTGCGCCTATTATCACCATTGTTGTAAAATATATTTTTTGTGTTATAATGTTAGTACATATTAGTAATTTTTAAAACATATAGTATGGAAAATGAAAATGTGGCAACAGCGCCACAGGGACAAGAACAAAAAGTAGAAGAAGTAGTAGTAGAAGAGTCGATGATGCCTAAAATGAACGGATGGTACCTTGCTATGGGTATTTTTCTCGTTATAGCTGGTATTGCTGCACTCGTGTCACCAATTGCAACAACTATGATAACAAATGTGTTTATTGGATGGTTTTTGGTCTTTGGTGGAATTGTTCAATTTTTTGCAGCGATTGTGAACAGAAAAGAAAGTGGTATGTGGGTAGGTATGCTTATGGGTGTTTTAGCATTCATCTTGGGTCTTATGATGATCAATAATCCAATTGCATCGCTTGTGTCAATTACACTCATGATGGGTATATTTTTTGGAGTTGATGGTATTGTCAAAACATTTCAATCAATTGCAAAACGACCACCACACTGGGGTTGGATGCTTACAAGTGGTTTGATCTCTCTTTTGCTTTCTGCAATGATCTTGATGAATTTATTTGCTAGCTCAACAATAATGCTTGGTATTTTTGCAGGTATTTATATGCTTTTTGCTGGTATTGATATCATCATTTTGTATAGTGTATCAAAGAAATAATTAGACACTTTATTTTAAGAGAGCTTGTTGCAATTGTGGTGACAAGTTCTCGCTATTTTTATGGGAATATTATCAAAAATTTTTGGTGGGAGTAAATTAGACTTACAAAATGATTCTAATGATGTTGTTGAACGGGATAAGGATGTGCAACAAGTAGAGGAAGATCAAATTTCTCAAAAGCCTCAAAAAAATCCAGAGCCATCTCCGTTTCTTTCAGATGAAGATATAACGCACAAAAAATAATGTCAGATAAAATAAAAAATCTCATTTATTTATCATTATACTTTATTCTTTTTAGCGTCACTATAGCAGCTTTTTTACAAGAAAGTTGGGTGACGTTTTTTCTTGCGCTCATAACTATTGTAGCAATTTTTGGATTACGTTTTTTCTTTCGTCGTAGTTCGATCATCTATCCAAAAGAAATTGAAATTGCGCTTGTCCTCTTTGTTGGCATCTCATTTATTTTGGATGAATTGAGTTTTGCAAGTACGCATGCATTGGGATTTGATATTATTAAACATGTTATTAGTGGGGCATTATTTGGACTTATCGCCTTTGTGCTTGTATATGCACTGAATCATTTTCATAAAGCATCATTGAAATTATCTGCATTTTTTGTTGCACTTTTTTCTTTTACATTTTCTATTACATTCAGTTTTTTGTGGATTGTTTTTGAGAATATTATTGAGACATTGGCGATGAGTGGGGGCGTGCATGATGGATATGTAATAAGTCAATTGTGGACTTTGCTCAGTGTGATTGTTGGTGCAATGATCATTGCTGTTGCAGGATATCAATATCTACAGTACGGAATAGATAATATTGTAGGACGTGTGTTAAATAAGTTTTTTAGTGCAAATCCGGCACATCAAGCGGTGCTCAAAAGCGCAAAAGATGATACGATGGGTATTATTGCTGGTGGTGAGACGCAGAGTGTTGAGTTCAAATCTACACTGAGGATGAATTTACATACACACAAAAGGGATAAAAAAATTGAGCATGCATCTTTTAAAACGATTTGTGCATTTCTCAATTCTACAGGAGGAATTTTATTTATTGGTGTTGATGATGATCAAAAAGCGGCAGGGATCATAGAAGATGAATTTGCCAATAATGATAAATTTCAATTACATTTTACAAATATTTTTAATCAGCATATTGGTGAGCAATTTTCATCATCAATCAGTACAGAATTGGTAGATATTGAAGATAAATATATTTTTCGTATAGATTGTTTTCGATCAAAATCACCAGTATTTTTGCGCAGTGGGGAAAAAGAAGAATTCTTTATAAGAATAGGTGCAGCAACGCAAGAATTGCATGGAAGCAAGCTTGTAAAATATATCAGTAAGAATTTTGCATAAAAATGTAGTATTTTAATATAGTGACACAAAAACCGTTGATAATAGCATATATTATCAACGGTTTTTTGTAATTTTGGTCAAAATCACTAGAATAGGTACGATGCTTAACTATAGCACATTTTTAACAAATTGTCAAGCATCCAAAACACTGTGAGAGAATCAGGGTATTGACTTTTTGTCGAATGTATAGTATAGTTAACGGTTAAAAATTTGTGATGAAAAATAGAGGTTTTGAGCAAAAATACAAGAATATTTCGTGTATTTTTGTGCAATCTTTATTGATTGTTAAGGTATTTCTTTTACAACTTAATTAATGTTAGCTGTAGGAGGCAAACATGAGAACTGTATATTTGTTTATTGTTATTGCATTAGGTAGCACTTTATTACTTGGTGGTTGTGCACAGCGTACAACACCGAGTTTTGCTTTGGTGCAACCTGAGCAAGGAGTGACAATTGAACATCCTGATCAACTTGAGGTTGATGGGGGTACAATTGTTGCATTTACTGGCGTATTGCCACCGCGATTTCTTGTAGAAGTTGATAGTGGTGTACGTGGCGTATGGCCACTTATTGGTGTCTCACTTTCAAGTGAGGAAGCATCAATTGTGAGTGGTTTTTGCTACACAGTGCCGTCACAGGCATTTTCAGCAAATCCATGGGCAGTGATTCCTATGCAGTGTGGAATACTTGGGACAAAAGAAAAATTTACCAAAGGAGATTATGTATTTGCTCTGGTAAATAAAGATGGTGGTGTATGGATTGCATCGCCAATCGGAGCCGTTCCGGGTTATGATTATACGATCGTCGATGACGAGACGTATGATTTTATAAAGTTCGAAGATGATTTTGAGTATCGCACAGAGCTGATGCGAGAAATCGGAAAATCAATCTATATGGTCAATCAGACGTGGAAAGGGCGTATTGAAGGTTTCGGATTTACGTCTACTGCTGATGATGTACAGGAAATTCAGATTGCGGAAGGTAACCCACAATGGGAAGCTTTTCGTGAAAAACTTCTCTCAGAAATGGGTGAAGCGCTGAAATTACCTAATGGCGAAATTGTGGCAAGTTACATGTCTGAAGAAGATATGGAACTGTTGTTAGCAAAAAATCCGATGATCACGCCGTGGCAGAGATTCCTCGCACACGTGCGAGTGCCTATTGGAACGCCAGAGGTAATGGCATTTGGTGCTGCATCGAGTTTAATCGATGGTGGTATTGCTGCTTTTTTTGACAATACGTGGAACGCGTGCGTTGCACGTGGAACATGTCAGAGAAGGGATATGTCAGAACAATTAGCTTTCATGTTTGGATTGTATCAACAGGAACATATAAAGCGTTTATCTGGAGGAAATTAAATGAACAAAATATTTCTTGTATTTTTGTTGTTGACTGTGCCACGGCTTGTCTATGGTGCGAACGTGACGCAGGAGATTTTGAATCGTCTTGGATTTTATGAGACATCGCAAAATTCTCTATTGCAATCATCTGATAGTAATGCATGGAAATGTGGAACTATTGATGGTGAAGTGGTCCAGTATCGTGTTAGTGGTGATATCCTTGGATATAACGCTAGTATGAAACAGTGGATACGCCTTATCACACCTATGAGCAGTACAGTGCCGGTTACGGCATTTGCATTGTTCATGGATGAAAGTGGTGCAATTGTACGCAATGTTGCTGTGTTGAAACAGTGCACGGCGTTACAAATGCAGTCTATCGATAAAATGACAGAGCCGCAAAATAAGGAGACAATGCCACCAGAATATATTGGTGAGCAAATGTTATCCGAAACTGTGGACACGTCATCAGAACAAGTGCCAGAAGTTGTGAAGGCAGAATCTACTAAACAAAATAATCTTGATGCTACAGCAATTTCCAGTACATGGGAATTGATGGCAATATATCAAGAACAAACGGGAGGAAGGTAAGATGAAGCGGATATTGTTTGTTATTGCTTGCATGTTGTGTGTGAGTGGTGTTGCATCTGCACAAGAGGTTGTTGTCGAGCAGCAGCCGGTAGAAAAGAAGGCGTGTGCGATTAAATTGCGCGGACTTCAGTCCGTGGATACTTTGAATGTGACCTATGGTCACTTCAAGCCGTTTAATGGCGAAGACAAGGAACGTCACGGTCACTTTGTCAATGTAAAAGCACGGGTTCGCCCGTTGCGTATTGGCAAGGTTGATGTGGGTGGCTATTTCACCTATACCGATGGAGAATCCAATACATACAAGCAGTCAAAAGATCGTTGGTCATATTATGACTATACGATTTATGGTGGCGGTGTGTCTGGGGTTTATCATCACAGCAACGCCAGCGAAAGTGAGTTGGAAATTGGCTTGCTTCATCAGGAAACTGATGGATGGGTGCCAAAGAAGGATTTTCGCTCGCATCAAGATGAAATGCTGTGGGATTTCCGCGGAAAGTATAGCAACGACAAGCGTCGTGCTGTAGGAGAACTGTGGATGCCACACTGGGAAATCGGTGCACGATATAACCATCCGTTCAATGTATCGTATATTGATACAGATGGAAGAGGTGATGATTACGCCTATGACAACAAGCGATTTACTGCCTGGGCTCAGATGGATATCTATGATTGGTATCTGGGTTGTAGTGATACTTGGCGTATTACGCCAACGGCAAATATCATGCCGGGTTATATCTGGGGCAAAGATTCTGGATTTATCCAGGGTGGCCTTGGATTCAAACTAGCAGGATACGGACAGGAGATGTTTGACATCAAACTGTTCAATCCGCGTTGGATGTTTGAATCCAATGGCTCACGTCTCTATGATTTCATCGGGACGTGGAAGGTGGATAATACCATCCGTGCCATTTGGGCCGCTCAGACGGAGACATATGTTTCTCTGAACGAGCGCGCTGAGATTGAACAAGCATTTGTGCAGTAAAAGAATAACCTTTGACCGTGTGTTGTATATAATACGACACACGGTTTTTTTCTTTGTTACAAGGTAACGTTAGGGTAACGTTACCCTAACGTTACCTTGTAAAATTTTTCTTTTTTTATAAAAATTTGGTATAATACATTTATGAAAATAAAAATGAAAAAAATTACTTTGATTGCAATTACAATTGTTGCATTTTGCACAACTGCAGTTATTGTTGCACTGACGTGTCAGAAGGGCACTGATTATGTGGCAGAATTAATTGTCATAGAGCAGGCTGATCATTATGGGAAAATGCAATCTGAAATTCAACGATTACATCGTGCAGTGGCGGATATTGATGAATACGTACAAATAATACAAAAACGTGTTCTCTCAGAAGATGAAAAAGAAATTGTTGCAAAACAGTTGCGCAACATGGAAGAGATATCTCTCAACATCTCACGACGAACTGGTTTTTATCAAGAAGACACAACAGTACATTTCTTTTTTACGCCAAATGATGAAATCGTCTCGTATTTTAATCAGACACGGAATACACCGCTTTTTGTGGAGCGTTTTGTACGTGCAACAGAGCAGGGACTTTTTGATGGATATCTTACCAAAAATAAAAAAAATATGATATTGGAAAATTACGAACTTCTACAATCAGAACTTGAAGATTTGTAGGTACAGATTCGACATATAAAAAAGGTACCTTTAAAGGTACCCAAAAGATTCGATGATATATGAAATTAGTAGACTTCTTAAAAAACCTTTTAAAAATTGTCATCTCGAGCGTAGTGGTAACGAAGTCGAGAGATCTCAATGCTGTAATAATATTATAAAGCTGTGAGTTTGGAGATTTCTCCATTCCGCTTCGCTACAGTCGAAATGACACATAAATAAGTTTTGTATTATAATAATTTCATATTTTTATGTGCTTCGATGGATAGTGCACAGGCAACCAATGTCCACAAGAGCCATTGCACTGCAGTAGAGCGCCAAATGTTTGAACTCATACCAAAACCAATTTCTGCAACAAAGAGAATAATGACAATAAGCACAAAAAGTTTTTTATTTCCAGCGTCGAGGTATCTGTATTTTTTGATGAGAAGCGTAAGTGTCATGCCCAACAAAAAGACAAATAAAGAAAGTCCAATGATGCCAGTTTCTTGTAATGATTTTACGAAGTCATTGTGTGTATATGGATTTCCGGCATAGAATCCTTGTTCTTGCTCATGGATTGCAATTTCTGTGCCAGCACCGTAACCATAAATTGGAGAAAGTCGCCATGCAGCAACGGCATTTTTCCACTGTTGAACTCTCCAACGAATTGAACTGTCAGCAGGTGGGTTATAAATATCTTCAATACGATCATGAACAGTTTGAGAAGTAAAGAAGAGCACAACGACCATACCGACTGTCACAAAAAGTAATTTTGGTGCACGCAGTAAGCTAAAGATGGTAAAGAAAATAATCAGTGCAAACCATCCACCACGACTAAATGTAAGAAGGAGAACTGCAATTGTGAAAAAGAGTAGAATTTTTGTGAGATTGGTATTGGTATTTGCTTGATGTAATGCAAAAACACGATATGTGAGAACGGCGATGATGATAATGAGAAATGATGCAAAGGCATTTGGATGTTTGAATGTGCCAAAGAGGCGACCGTCAGTGCCAATATTATCACTAAATCCCGTACCACTAACAAGTTGAAAAAGCGCAAATGATAGTGGAAGTATTGATGCAAGAAGTATTGTCGCAATAATTGTTGTACGGGCTGTTGGTATTTTAATACAAAGGATATACGCGGCGCTAAATGACATAAAAATACTGAGTAGTCGGAGAGTTTCTTGAAAAGTTGATACTTTATCAATGGAATAAAAATAACTAATTGCTGTGTATATGATCAAAAGAATAAATGGCAGTAGTAGAGGTATGCGTAAAATATCTTTGCGGTACACAATGAGCAGAATGGATGATGTAGCAATAAGAGTGATTGCAAGAATTGATGCAATGTTAAGTGCGAGAGTTTCTGTCACGTGTAGGGAAAAATGAGATGAAAAAAAATCAACTGATGTGCGCAAAACAATCAGAGTCAGGAAACCCCATAGCGGTCTATGAAGAAATAGTGCTATAATAAGAAGTAGCAACAGCATGCCAATCGTTGTCAGAAATGGTGGCATAAAAATAGTATGCATAATAAAGATTATGCAAATACCAATAATAAGAAATAGGCCTGTTGCTTTTTTTGATAAAATAGAGAGGTTTGTATCTTTCATGTTGTGGTACAATTAGTTATCTTTTGTTAGTATAACACACTTTGATTATTTTTTTGACTTTATGCAGATATTACAAATACATAAATATTACAGTAAAAAGCGTGGTGGTGGCTCTGTATCGGCGTTTTTTGAGACGAAAAAATTATTAGAAAAAAAAGGACATCACGTGATGGTGTTTTCCATGAAGGATAAAGACAAAGAAAAATCGGAAGAAAGTTCATATTTTTCACAACAATTTGACAATCGTGATACAAAGAATATCTTTCATAAATTGTGGCTAGTTCCACGTGTAATCTACAATCCAGACGCAGCACGACAATTAGATAAATTACTCACAGATCACAAGCCAGATGTTGCACATGTGCATAATATCTATCATTATCTTACTCCAAGTATTTTTCCCGTACTTAAAAAACATAATGTACCAATTGTTTTCAAATTATCTGACTATCATGCAATTTGTCCAAATTATAAATTATTTGCACATGGTGAGATTGATCATTCATGTGAGGGTGGCAAATATTATAAATTATTTTTTAATAAATCGATCAATGAGTCGTGGGCAGAGAGCTTTGTGGCGATGATCGAAGGATATGTAAATAAGTGGGGTGATTTTTATGGTAATGTAGATATTTTTGCTGCACCAAGTAATTTTATGCGAGAATTAAGTGTAAAATATGGCATTTCTCGAAAAAAGATCGCAATTTTACGAAATGTATTAAATTTTTCTGCATATGATGGCGACGTCACAAAAGAAAAAATATTTCTCTATATGGGACGAATGGCGCAGGAGAAAGGACTTACTGTTGCAATTGATGCAATGACACAGATGAAAAAGGAGAATAAATTGCACGGATGGAAATTTGTGATTGCAGGAAGTGGTCCGCATGTAGAGTTTTTGCAAAAATATGTTATAGACAATGATGCAAGTGATGTTGTGGAGTTTTTTGGATTTTGCAAAAAGGGCAGTAATGAATGGTTGTCGCTGATGAAAAGAGCCTCTGTGGCAGTATTGCCATCTATTTGGTATGACAATTCACCAATTGCAATTTCAGAATCAATGGCATTTAATTCACCAGTAATTGTCTCTGATTTTGGTGGAACAAAAGAAATGGTGCAAGAGGGAAAAAGTGGTTTTGTTTTTGAGACAAATAATAGTAAAGATCTCGCACAAAAAATGCAAAAATTTATTGATGATGAAAACCTTGTTGCACAAATGGGGGATGATGCACGTGCATGGGTAGGAGAATTAAATAGTGAAGAAAAATACTATCAAACATTGATGAAAATATATACAGACCTAATAAATAAAAATATTTAAGTTATAAAATTGTGATGCAAGAAAAAATAAAAAAATGTGTAAATAAAACACATCATTTAGTATTTGGTTATGATGCAGGCGTGCGTACAGTCACATTTACAAAAAATGTTTCACTTTCATTTTCCGGTGGCATTATTGCTTTTGCAATTTTGTTTGCGGCAAGTGTCGTGGCTGCACGTGTACTTGGTCCAGAAGAATATGGTAAGTATGCTGTCGTTTTTTCTATTGCACAAATGCTATCTTTATTTTTTGTATTAGAGCTGGATGTTTCAGCATTGTATTTTTTATCAAAAAAGGATGCAAAAAATAAGGACATTATATCATCAATTAATGTGATGTTCTTTATTAATATTGCAGTTTTCACTTTTTTTGGTATAAGCTTATTCCAGTTATTTGCACCAAGTGATATGTCGAGTACTGCATTTGTTGGGGCAATTGTTATGGCACTCATATTTGCCTTGAAACGAATGGTTGATGCATATTTACGTGTGGAAAATCGATTCAAAATGCAGGCGATATTTAAGATTGTAGAAGCGATTACAGTTGTGAGTGTGATTGCAGTGCTTTTTTATCTGGCTGGTCGCACAGAGTATTTCTCATATATCATTTCTGTGATCCTTGGTGGTACGGTATTTGTTGCTTTGGGTGGTGTGCTTGTGCGCGATAAACTCACTGTGCGCAGTGCAACAGTACAGTCGATGAATACCGTTTTTGGATATAATGTTTTTGGTATTATTGGTGCTATTGTGAACAGTGTTGTCAAAAATATTGATAAACTGATTGTTGTTGCTTTTTTGGGCGCAGCAGTGGGCGGAATTTACACAGTGTATTTTACAGCGTCAGTCATTATTGGTGCGCGACTGACACAGTTATTTATTAATGTCTTTTTTCCAACAGTACGAGCACATCATAAAAATAAACGTCAAATATTTACAAAGATCAATACATTGTTTTTAAAAACATTTATACCACTTATTATAATTGCAAGTGGTGGGGTGTTTATTATTATTTTATTATATGGTTCACAATATCCAGTTGTGTGGTGGTGGATTGTGCTAGGTGGTATTTATATCGCAGTGCATTTTTTTGCATCACTTTATGGGTGGTTGCTTTCAAGTGTGTCACGAAAAGGATACAAAAAATATAATCTTTCTTTTGTGTACAGTTTTTTAGCATACGCTATTATTCTAGCAACAGCATTTGCATATGATTTTTTTGGTGTAGCTACATTACTAAGCGCACTTATCGTATATCGTGTTGTGGGTGGATTGATCTCATTCAAAGCAGTACAAAAACAAATATCATAGGCTCACTTGCGTAACAGTGGATAACTTTTTGCACGATTTATGGTAGAGTGGTATAATAAATAAAGTTAAAAATAATAACTAAATAATAATTTATGATAACAAATAAAACACAAAAAGGTTTTACATTGATCGAATTACTTATGGTAGTTGCACTGATTGCAATTTTATCAACAATGATCCTCGTCATGCTCGACAGTGGGCGAGAAAAAGCTGAGGTAAATAGATATTTTTCATACGGAACCCAAATGCATCGATTAGCTGCAGACGTGGCAGCAGCAGGGCAATTTGATAGCGGCAAAACAGATCTTGCTGATGGTGATACAGTTTGCTTAAGTGAAGGCTGTACAACTGCTCCAAGCGGAGGTTCAACAATTAAAACACTTGTAGAGAGTACAGCAATGACAAAAGCATTGACATATTTAACAGAGCTGCCAAAGGCCACTAAAGAAAATTCACAAAGTCCATATAATAGTACAGAAGGCGTTACAATTACATATAAGCCAGGAACAGCAGCCAGTAGGCTTAATGTTGTTCGTCTAACAATGTATCTTGTGGGTGGTGACGGCAACAAGGTATTTGTTGTAAATAAATGTAACTCTATAGGGTGGTCACATAATGCTGCTGAGAACTCTTGTTATTTAGACGTCAAATTACACTCACGACTATAAAGATGATATAAATAATTTGTTGTAATATAAAAAAAATGATTGAAAAAATTCAAAATTTAATAGAGGATAATACGTCATTTGATGTAACAAAGAAACAGATTACTTTGTTTCTGGCTATATTGGGATCGTTGTTGGTTTTGATTGTCTTTATGATGATAAGATCTGCTGGGGGTGTTACAGAGGATCCAAATGGGTACGTACCGCCAAAATTAGATGTCGTGGATCCAGTGCATGTGCAAGGACAATAAGTATAAATATAAAAACATCTCAACACTTAAATAATTTGGGATGTTTTTAATTGTAGAAGATTATTTTGTTTGTTGCTCTAATTTGATGCGGATGTCTTCTTCTTGCAATGCTTCTATGATCTCTTCTAAATTACCGCTGAGGATATTTTCTATGCCACTCCAATTCTTTTTGATTCGATGATCTGTGATGCGGTCTTGTGGGAAGTTGTATGTGCGGATCTTTTCGCTGCGGTCACCGGTACCTACTTGGCTTCTGCGTTCGTCGCCGATTTCTTTGGCATGTTTATCCTGTTCATTTTGCAAGATGCGAGAGCGGAGTACTTTCATTGCTTGCACTTTGTTTTTGTGTTGTGATTTACCGTCTTGGCATGACACAACTGTACCTGTAGGGATGTGTGTGATACGTACAGCACTCATAGTTGTGTTTACACTTTGACCACCTGGACCACTTGATGCAAATGTATCAATGCGTAGGTCTTTTGCTTCAATGTTGATGTCCACCTCGTCTACTTCTGGGAGAACTGCAACAGTCGCTGTAGAGGTGTGGATGCGACCTTGTTTTTCTGTTTCAGGGATGCGCTGTACACGGTGGACGCCGGATTCATATTTCATTAATTTGTATACTGATTGAGCGGTGCTGGGAGCATTTATTTCAAGGATCATTTCTTTATAACCACCGATTCCAGTTGCATTGGAATGAATGATAGAAGTCTTCCAATTATTTTTTTCAGCGAAACGCGAGTACATGCGAAATAAATTTGCAGCAAAAAGTGCTGATTCATCACCACCAGCTCCGCCACGGATTTCTACGATAACGTTTTTTGTATCATCAGGATCTTTTGGAAGTAATAACACTTCCAATTCTTTTTCCAAAATACTTATCTGTGGTGCAAGTTCAAGATTTTCTTCCATTGCCATTTGTTTCAATTCATCGTCAGTTTCCGTATTAACAATTTCAGCATTATCTTTCATTGCAGTTGTAATTTTCTCATACTCAGTAATTTTTTCCATTACTTCTGTCATTTCTGCTTGCTTTTTAGAAAGAGCAATCATCTTTTGTGGGTCTGCAGAGACATTGGGATCATTGAGTCCTTCTGAAATATCATTATATTCTTTTGTGACTTTATTGATAATGTCTTGCATAAAATCTTGAGATTATTAATTTTGTAGTTTTAAAATATTCTTTAAGTTTTGAGATCTCTCGACTTCATTGCATTGCGCTCGAGATGATAAATAAATTGTTTAATGATTTTCTAATTACTTCTTGTACTATACGATACAATAATACTCTCGTCAAAATAAAAACACCCGCATATGTGAGTTGGGGTGTTTTTATGAGAAAGATATTTATGCAGAAACTTTTTCTTGTTTTTCAATTTTTTCTGCTCGCTTTTGTTCTTTACTTTTAACATCTTTTCGTGAACCCTTTGTTTCTTTTGCCTTTGCAGTAAGGTTTTTGAATCGTTCTACACGCCCTGTAGAGTCAACGATCTTTTTCTTTCCGGTGTAAGCTGGATGACATTGTGAACATGTTTCAATTGAAAGCTCTTCTTTTGTTGCGCCAATATTAAATGTCGCGCCACATGAACATGTTGTTGTTGCATCTGCAAAATATTGTGGGTGAGTGTCTTTTTTCATAATAGTGTCAGAAAATTTATTACTATATCAAAATGATAATTTATGTTACTTCAAACAGACTAACACAATTTTTTATAATTGACAAGAGTTATTAAATCCTGTACCATGCAATGTATTAATTAATCAAGTATATATTTGTAAGGGTCCATTCCTGTTAGCAGGATATTTTTATATCTATCTAATAAGGATCGCTATAGGAAATATATATGTAACACATAAGGATAAAACATATGAGTGATAAAAAAGAGACGACTGTCAAAAAAGATGACAGTAAAAAAGTGGTGGAAAAAGAACAGGTAAAAGATGTACAACCAAAGCGTAAAAACATTTTTGATGATTATGATTATGATGGTCTTGAGTTGGACATGCCGGCATTACTGAAGGCTGGTGTGCACTTTGGACATCAAAAATCACGTCGTAATCCAAAAATGGATAATTACATTTTTACAACACGAAATAATATTAATATCATTGACTTAGCAAAGACAGTAACTCTTGCACAAGAGGCACTAGATTTTTTGGCGTCAATAAAAAAAAGTGGAAAAAAGATCTTACTTGTTGGAACAAAAAAACAAGCACATGATCTCGTAGTTGATGCTGCTGCGTATACTGACAGTTTATTCGTTGTAGAGAGATGGCTTGGTGGCACATTTACAAACTTTGGAAATATTCGTAAACGAGCACGATACATGACACGGTTGCAAGGTCAAATTGAAAAGGGTGATTTGAAAAAATATACAAAATTTGAGCAAATGAAAAAAATTGAAGAAGCAGAAAAACTTGATAGACGCATGGGTGGAATTGCTCAGATGAGCTCTTTGCCAGGTGCTGTATTTGTGACTGATGTTGAAGCAGATAAACTTGCAATTCGTGAAGCAAATATTGTGGGTGTGCCAGTGGTAGCATTGGTGGATACAAATGTTAATCCAGAGGGTGTGACATATCCAATTCCAGCAAATGATGATGCGGTTTCATCATTGACTGTAATGCTTGCACATGTGTGTAAAGCGTTGCGATAAGAAAAAAATAAGTAGTGATCATTGATATCAAATAAATTTAAAAATTTTATAATTATAGTTATGAGCGCATTAGACCAAATAAAAAAATTACGAAAACAAACAGGAGCAGGCATTATTGAAGTAAAAAAAGCACTTGATGAAGCAGGTGGTGATGAAGATAAGGCAATTGAGCTTTTGCGTAAAAGTGGACAAAGTAAAGCAGTAAAAAAAGCTGATCGTGATGCAAATGAGGGAATTATTGGCTCATATGTGCATTCAAATCAAAAGATTGGTGCAATGGTAAAGATTTTATGTGAAACAGATTTTGTAGCACGTAATGAAGATTTCCAAACATTTGCAACTGATATCGCAATGCATATTACAGCAACAGACCCACAATGTGTTCGACCAGAAGATGTTGACGCAGATTTTGTTGCAGCAGAGCGTGCAATTTGGGCAGAGCAATTAAAAAATGAAGGAAAACCAGAAGACATCATGGATAAAATTATGGAAGGGAAGGAAAAAAAGTTGCGTGCAGAATCAGCACTTTTATCACAACCTTTTGTAAAAGATCCAGATAAAACAATTGAAGACCTACTGAATGAACTCGTTGCAAAAATTGGAGAAAAGATTGAAATCGGAGAATTTGCACGATTCTCATTCTAACTGTATTATTGAAGTGTAACCAACAGAATGTATTTTTGAACAGTTATGATGTATCTGATCGTACCGCCAATCATTATTATGTTAGCAATTGCTATTTTGATCGTATTCCTTACGCGTGTTTTGTCGTCAGGTACTGGGGCAAATTCTCGTGTTGTTTTTACTGATAAATCAGATGCAAAAAAAGGACTAAAAAGAAGTGGAACATTTTTGAAAAAGACAGGAACAGCAACAACACAACGTATTAAAAAAACATGGCGATCGACAAATGTTGCTGGGTTACAAAAAAAATACAACGGTGATAGCATAATGACACAAGGAAATCCAACGGATGAAAATATTGATAATATTGTATCACTACGGAAAAAGAGTATGATCAGTGATAAGATTGGTAATGGAGAAATACGTGATGAGTCAGAGTTGAAAATGATGGAAGAAATTGAAAATGATCCACAAAATAGTAAAAAATACGAACGTTTAGGTGACTACTATATGGAGCAAGAAAAGTTTGAAGATGCACGAGATTGTTATAAATATGTTTTGCGATTAGACCCACGCCACAAGCGGGCACAAGTTGCAATGAGAAATCTTGATCGAGTATTATAAGGATAAAAGTGAATCTTGCATTATTTTTTGTGCCAGTATATACTGGTACAGTATGCCACTTTAGCTCAGTTGGTAGAGCATCGGTTTTGTAAACCGCAGGTCGT